>WQUA01000019.1 GCA_009786025.1 Pseudomonadota bacterium
ACCGAGCGTTTCAAGTATTACCGCTACGAGGACCTGATGGCCCGCGATAAGGCCAGCCTGGACATTTTCTGGCTGAAGGACGAGAGCCTGGCCAATCTGGACGACCTGCCCCCGCCGGATGTGTTGCAACAGGAAATCATCGAGCATCTGGAAGCGGCGCTGTCGTCTTTTCGAGATGTGGCGGCGGCGTTGCCAAGGACGGGAATGGATTCTTGATTCACTCACTTGCCTTGAAGTTATAGACCGTCCTGATTCTCTCAAGCACATCCACCGTAGGCTGGATGTGCGGCAGGATGTCATCCATGCTCTTGTAGGCCATCGGCGATTCGTCCAGCGTTTTGCGATCCACTGAGGTGGAAAAAACGTCTTTCATTTCGGCGCGGAATTCGTCCATCGACAAGGTGCTGAGTGCTTTGGTGCGGCTCATCAGCCGCCCCGCGCCGTGCGGCGCGGAACAATTCCACTCCGCGTTGCCCTTGCCGACGCAAATGAGGCTGCCGTCGCGCATGTTGATCGGAATCAGCAGGTGTTCTCCCGCTTTGGCGGAAACGGCGCCTTTGCGCAACACCATGGTTTCGGTGTCGATGTAGTTGTGGATGGTGGTGAAGCGGTCGGTTTCGGTCAGCCCCATGTCGTCCAGAATGATCTCCGTCATCGCCAGCCGGTTCAGCGACGCGAAACGCTGGATGATTTGCATATCGTGCAGGTAATCGTCGAACAGTTTGCCTGAGGCGTAGGCCAGGTCTTTGGGAATGTCCGCGCCGACAATCAGGCGTTGGAGGGAATGTTCGATTTCGTGTTCCCGCCCCGTGGTTTTCAGCGCGGCGATGGTGTCGCGCACCGCTTTTTTGGACGGTCCGGCCAGCCGTTTGCAGGCTTGTTCCTGATACCAGAGGGCGACTTCCTGCCCGAGGTGGCGGCTGCCGGAATGGACGATCAGGTAGAGCGCGCCATCGTCGGCACGATCCACTTCAATGAAGTGGTTGCCACCGCCCAATGTGCCGATGCTCAGTTGGGCGCGGTCGATGTTGACGCGATCGGCGCAGCGCAGTTTGTCGAGATTGATTTCCGCGTTCAGTGGGTGATGCTTTTTGCGGATGCCGCGGCCTGACGGAATTTTTGCGCGAATCAGGCGGTCGAGTTGGGCGAAATCAATGTCGCGTTCGGCGAGGCGCACGGTTTCCATTCCGCAGCCGATGTCAACACCGACCATCCCCGGCACGATTTTATCGGTGATGGTCATCGTGGTGCCGATGGTGCAGCCCTTGCCGGCGTGAACGTCCGGCATGATCCGAATCCGGCTGTCCGCGAACTCTTCGCGATCACAAACGGCCTGGATTTGCTTGAGCGCATCGGGCTCCAGTTCCCCGCAATAGCAAAGCGCCGAGTTGTGTTTGCCTTTGACTTCGATCATGGCCAAACAGTTTAAACGCAATCAGGGGTCAGCGAATTTGCCAGCGCCCGCCCGGCAGCGCCGCGATGCGCCCTTGTAATTCCAGCATAACCAGTTCTATTTGCAAGGTTTCGGCGCTGTGGCCGGTGCGCGCGACCAGCGTATCGAGATCAACCGGATCGTGACCGAGCGCCGTCAGAATGCCCTTGGTGTTTTCATCGGGCGCGCTTTCGCCGGTGTTTTTGGCGGCGCCCCCGCTGTCTTGCGCCGCCGCGCCGGAAAGCATTTTTTTGATTGACGATGGCGGCGATGCTTGCAACAGAATCGGCAGTTCGTCGAGGATGTCTTGCGCGGTTTCGACGAGTTTGGCACCTTCGCGAATCAGTTTGTGGCAGCCTTTGGAAAACGGCGAGTGGATCGAGCCTGGTACGGCGAAAACTTCGCGTCCCTGTTCTCCCGCCAGCCGCGCGGTGATCAGCGAGCCGGACGACGACGAGGCTTCAACGACGAGAACACCCTGCGCCAAGCCGCTGATGATCCGGTTGCGGCGCGGGAAATTCGCCGGCAGCGGCGGCGTGCCCGGCAGGAATTCGGAAAGGATGCCGCCTTTTTCGGCGAGTCGATGTGCAAGCGCGTGGTTTCGCGCTGGATAGACGCGGTCAGGGCCGGTGCCAATCACTGCCAGGCTGGAGCCGACGCTGGTCAGCGCGCCTTCGTGGGCGGCAGCGTCGATGCCCAGCGCCAAACCGGAAATGATGGTGACGCCCGCTTGCGACAACGCGGCGGCGAAAGCGCGAGCGTTATCCAGTCCTTGCGGGGTGGCGTTGCGGCTGCCGACGACGGCCAGCGCCGGCCGCGACAACAGTTCTCTTCGGCCAACGAAAAAGAAGACCGGCGGCGCATCGTTCAATTCAAGCAGCGACGGCGGATAATCCGGGTCATCCCAGGTGATCAGTTGATGCCCCGCTTCGGCCAGCCAGGCTTGCGCGGTCGCCAGCCGTTCGGGATCGGGGGATTGCAGGCGGTTCAGCGCCGCTTTCGGCACAAACGCCGCAAGCCTCGTCGGCGGCGTCGCCAGCACGGCTTCCGGCGTGCCGAATTCGCGCAGCAGTCGCGCCAGAACCGGCGCTGACAAGCCCCATAATGCCAACGCCACCCAAGCTCGCGCACGGGTGGCGTCGTTGGTGTTGATCGCCATTCGTTGTCGGCGCTTTACGGATTACGCACAAAATCGCCGACGTTGACCGGATCGGTCGTGTTCAGCGTCAGCGCATACGAAGCATTTTCAAACACACGGAAGACGAAGGCCAGCGCAATCCGTTCATCGGGCACCCGGATTTTGTTCGGGGTCTTGTACCAGGTCGTCTGATCAAAGCCGCGAACGATTTGCTCGCGCTCCGTGTTCGGGCGCGGATCGATGATAGGCGCTACTTGCCGGTACACCGCCAACACGTGCCCGACTTCGACCCCTTGTTTTGCGCCCTGATCAATCACGACGATTTCGCGCCGCCCTATTTCGGACGAGCCGCGGAACGAAGAAACGATGAACGCCTCGATTGTGCGATTCGGCGCATGCGGTACGTAGTTTGTCACCACTTCGCTCGGCACCGGCACCAACCGGTCGCCGACGCTGATCTCTTCGTTCGACGACAAGATGCGTAGGGTACTCGCTTCATTAGCATCGCTACCGAAACGTTCGACTTCGGTGTTCCCAAGATAACGGTATTCAATCCCCAGCAACTTGCCTTCGATGTCGCGGATCGCTTTGCCCGGGCGGAAGATGTCCCAGCGCGTTCCTTTGTCCTGAGTGACGCCAACTGCGTAAACGAAGTCGTTGGAACCTTGCAGGATACGGGAGCGAGCGCGGGCTTCGACGATTTCGGCGGCTTTGCTCAGCCCATCCGGGCCGGCGATGAACGAGTGCGTCAGGAACGGCTCGATGTCGCTCGGCGGAATGCTTGGAATTTCTGAGTGCGGCAGCGGGGAGGCTCGCACCGACGGCGAGATTTTTTCGATCGACAAACGAGGCTCGCCATTACCGTTGCCGTTGCGCGACAACACAATCACATCGCCCGGATAAATCCAGTGCGGATTTTTGATCTGGTCTTTGTTCATATTCCAGATCTCAGGCCAGCGCCATGGTTTGTCCAGATATTTTCCGGCGATACCCCAGAGCGTGTCGCCTTTCTGCACCGTATAGCGATCCGGCGCGTCGCTGCGGACGGTCAGTTTGTCGGCATCTGCTGTTTGCGCCAGGGATCCCCAGCTCAAACAAACTGCTGCGATCAGAACAAAGGCCTTGGCGGCCATGATAGACTTTTGACGTGCCATGTGATCCCCTTTCAGCGGGAACGCGGGTGTTAATTTCTGAATAAACTACCACAAAATAAGGACTTGCAAAGCATTTTGCATGCAAAACCTGCAATGTTTTCACGGAGTGTTGTATGGCCTTGCTTCCCATCCTCGAATACCCGGATTCCCGGTTGAGAACAATCGCCAAGCCGGTGGCCGAAATCACGCCAGAAATCCGGCAGTTGATCCGCGACATGACCGAGACCATGTACGCGGCGCCCGGTATCGGACTGGCCGCAACCCAGGTGGATTTTCATCGGCAAATCATCGTGATAGACATCTCCGAGACCAAGGATGCGCCGCTGGTGCTGATTAACCCGGAGATCATCGAAAGCAGCGGCGAGATTTACGGTGAGGAAGGTTGCCTGTCGGTTCCGGGTTATTACGACGAGATAAAACGCGCCGAAAACATTACAGTTCGGGCGATGAACGAAGACGGCCATAGCTACGAATTTGACGCCGATGGCATTCTTGCGGTTTGCATACAGCATGAAATCGACCACCTCCGCGGCAAAGTTTTCGTCGATTACCTATCGGCGCTGAAGCGATCGCGCGTTGCTGCCAAACTGCGCAAGCAGCGGCGAGTGACGATGTAGCCAGAGGTCAGGAATCAGGGCGCAAGGCGGGAATAGTGAACCAAAAACATGATTTCACTGCAAAGAACGCAAAGAGCACAAAGAAATTCTCATGCGAAGGAGCGAAGAAAAAGTCGCTTGCCGGATGAAGGGGAGGGAGTTCGGCGAAGGCGGCGGGGGTTTGAAGCCTTCTCCCGCGTGCGTAAGCAGGGGAGAGGAATTTCTTTACGCCTTTGCGCGAGGCCAAAACGCCGCGGTTCACGGCGCCCGCCACGACCGCGTTCTTTGCTGAATAGGATAGGTACGGTCGGGAGGGGCGCCACCCCGGACTTTCACCGGAATTCCTCATTTCATGAAGGTTGATAGCCAACAACGCGGCAGCCATAGCGACTTTCTGCTGTCCGACCGTGTTTAAATAATACCCCAGATCGTAGCAAGCGTGGCCCGAATAAGCGAAGCGCCATCCGGGCTACAATCTGACCTCTGACCTCTGACCTCTGAAATGCGCCTCGCCTTTGCCGGAACTCCCGATTTTGCCGCTACGATTCTTGCCGCGTTGATAGACGGCGGCTATGCGCCCGAGTTTGTGCTTACCCAGCCTGACCGTGCGCAGGGGCGTGGCTTGAAGCTGACGGCTTCGCCGGTCAAGCAGCTTGCGACAGCGCATGGTATTCCAGTGTTGCAGCCACCGACGCTGAAAACCGACGACGCCCGCGCCCCGTTGCTGGTGCGGCCGCTCGATGTGCTGGTGGTCGCTGCGTACGGTCTGATTCTGCCGCCGCCAATCCTCGCCTGGCCTCGTTTCGGTTGCTTGAATGTGCATGCCTCGCTGCTACCTCGCTGGCGCGGCGCGGCGCCGATTCAGCACGCGCTTCTGGCCGGCGACACTAAAACCGGCATCACGTTGATGCAGATGGACGCCGGTCTCGACACCGGCGCGATGATTGCGGCGCGCGAAATCCCGATCAATTCCGGGGACACGGCGGGCAGCGTCCATGACGCCCTTGCCATCGTCGGCGCTGCGTTGACGGTGGATGCCTTGCACCGACTGGAAAAAGAGGGAGCGTTGCCCGGCTCTCCGCAAAACGATGCGCTCGCTACTTACGCCGGCAAGATCGACAAATCGCACGCCTGTATCGACTGGTCGCAAGACGCCGCGACGATCGAGCACACCATCCGCGCGTTCAACCCTGTACCGGGGGCGCATACCTTGCTGCATGGCGTGCCGCTCAAGCTCTGGCGCGCCACTCTTTTGCCGGGCACAACGGACGCCGAGCCCGGCGTCGTGCTGGCGGCGCAGCCTCACGGTATTGACATCGCTTGTTGCAACGGCGCGCTCAGAATTCTGGAATTGCAGCCTGCCGGCAGCAAACGACAAACAGCGGCGGCCTTTCTGGCGGGACATTTGTTGCCGCCGGGAAGTCGGATAGGATGATATATATTTATTCTAAAACATTCCATAGTGTTTGATTTTCCGTGAATATTTAAGTAACTCAGGAACTTTTTATATAAAAATAGGTCACATCATAGTTTAATTTGTTGACACCGCCCATCATCTCATCGACAATTGACAATCAGCTTACTTGTAAAAAAATCGTAAGAAAAGCGATCATGCGACTTAATACTTTTACCGATTATTCATTACGCGCCCTGATCTACCTGGCGCTCAAAAATTCGACGCTGGTGACTCGCCGCGAGATTGCCGCCGCTCACGACATTTCCGACAACCATTTGATGAAGGTTGTTCATTTCCTGTCGCGCAACGGTTATATCGAAACCATGCGCGGCAAGGGCGGTGGCATGCGGCTGGCGCGGGCGCCGGAAAAAATCAACATCGGCAAACTGGTTCGTGACTGCGAGGCCGATATTCCGCTCGTCGAGTGTTTCAAATGCGACAGCAGCGCACGCGACGGCGGTTGCCGGCTGACCGGTATCTGCTCCCTCGCCGGCTTCCTGAGCGAAGCGCACCAGGCGATGTACAAAACACTGGAACGCTACTCGCTTGCCGACATCGTCGTTAAAGAAGCGGCCATGCGGCGGCGCCTGGGACTGAAAGCAAGCTGATTGCGTCGTTCCTGCGGTATCGCGTCGATAACGACATAAAGCGTAGCGGCATAAAACGGCAATCCGGGGGCTCTTTTTCTCAGTTCCCTCATATAAAAGCAACTCCAGCCCTCCCCTTGAGGGGGAGGGTATCTTTGTGCACGGCAAGACCCAAAGGGTTCAAGTGCCTGAGCGCTGGAAGCGGTACAGCGCCAGTTGCCCAAACACATTCGGCAAAAAAGTCACCGGCGTATCGCCGGCCAGCACTTGCCGCGCCAACACGTGATAACCGCGTACGGCCAGAAAATGGTCGAAGTCCTTGACTGTGCACAAATGAATGTTCGGCGTGTCGTACCACTGATACGGCAGCGATTTGGACACCGGCATCCGGCCACGCAGGATTTGCCAGCGGTGTGACCAGTGGCCGAAATTCGGGAAAGTGACGATCGCTTCACGACCGACGCGCAACATGCTTTCGATCAGCGCTTCCAGTCGGTGCATCGCCTGCAAAGTCTGCGACAAAATCACGCAATCGAAACTGCCGTCAACAAAGTCGGCCAAGCCGCTTTCGAGATCGCGCTGCAAGACATTGACGCGGTTGGCGATGCTGGCTTTGACGCCTTCAATCGAAATCTCGACGCCGTAGCCGGTGACCTGCCGCGTCCGCCGCAAATACGCCAGCAAACTGCCGTCGCCGCAACCCAGGTCGAGCACCCGTGCACCAGGCGCGACCCAGCCCGCGATCAGCGAAAAATCGCTGCGCACCATCGCTGTCGAAGCGTTCGCTTTTTTGAGTTCGTTGTTCATCACACAGCCTCCCGCTCGTTGAGTTCGGCGGCAATTCGATCATAGTACGCCCGCACGGTCGCGTGGTATTGCGCGTCATCGTGCAGGAACGCATCGTGCCCGTGCGGCGCGTCGATTTCGGCATACGACACATCGCGCCGGTTGTCGATCAGCGCCCGCATGATTTCGTGCGACCGCTTGGAGGGGAATCGCCAGTCGGTCGTGAACGAAACGATCAGAAACGCGCAGCGCGCATCTTCCAGCGCTTTCGATAAATCGCCGTTGTGCGCGACTGCCGGGTCAAAATAGTCGAGCGCCTTGGTGATGCGCAAATAAGTGTTGGCGTCGAAATAGCCGGCGAATTTTTCGCCTTGATAGCGCAGGTACGATTCGATTTGAAATTCGGGCGCAAACGAAAACTTCAAACCCTCGCGCAATTGCCGCCCGAACTTCGCTTCCATCTGCTCGCCCGACAAATAGGTGATGTGCCCGAGCATTCGCGCTACCCGTAACCCGCGCCGCGGCCGCGTGCCGTGTCGCGCATAATGGCCGTCGAAAAAATCGGGATCGGAAAGAATCGCCTGTCGCGCGACTTCGTTGAACGCAATGTTCTCCGCTGACAGTTTCGGCGCGGAAGCGATCACCAAACCGTGCGCCAACCGCATCGGATAGCGAATCGCCCAGCACAAAGTCTGCATGCCGCCGAGCGAGCCGCCCATCACCGCCGCCCAGCGAGCGATACCAAGATAATCGGCCAACCGTGCTTGCGCATCCACCCAATCCTCGACCGTCACCAGCGGAAAATCAGCACCCCAGGGTAGCCCTGTCGCCGGATTGATCGACACCGGCCCGCTTGAACCGAAACAACTGCCGAGATTGTTGACGCTGACGACGAAGAAGCGGGTCGTATCGAGCGGCTTGCCGGGGCCAACCATGTTGTCCCACCAGCCGATGTTGTCCGGCGCGTCTTCGTAATAACCGGCGACATGGTGCGACGCATTCAGCGCGTGACAAATCAGCACCGCGTTGGAACGCTCCTTGTTCAAAGTCCCGTAAGTTTCATAGGCCAGCTCGAACGAATCAAGCGTCGCGCCGCACGCCAGCGGCAACGGCGTTGCGAAATGCGCTTGCCGCGGCGCTACCGCGCCTACGGAATGCGCCACGCCATCCATTTTTGTTGTCAGTGAAGACACCATTATCGACTCCTCGTTACGAACATGCTCAACACCCAGCCTACGTTTCGGCCAATCGGGCGGGCAGTTTGAAGAGCGATGGAGATTTCACTGCGCCGTTTTAGCCGTATTTATTGCGCGCCCGCAAGCTGGATCAAATCGGCGCGTTTCGGTTTTCGCCCATTATAACCACAAATCGGGGGGCAGGAATATTTCCCCTCTCCCGCATGCGGGAGAGGGGCGATCCTTCTTTGCGCCCTCGCGCGAGAATTCTTCTTTGTACCCTTTACGCTCTTTGCGGTTATTTTCTGGATTGCTTTGTCACTCTGTTCTTCGCAAAGATGCGCGCTCCTTCGCTTATCCGGACGGCCCACTCACTGCACCAGCGTTGTCTGACTTTGCTCTTGTTTCTCAAAGCGTTCCATCACCTCAGCGCAGTCCTTCGTTGGTGGCAATGATGCAAAGGATTCTGTTCGGCAGTATTGTATTTTCCTGATGTGATCGACGCAACTCATCGTCGGCTGTAATGAGAATCTATAAAGAGCGATCGCGTCCGGCTGGTATGTCGTTGGGGCGTCGAAATCTGCATTCCATCCGCGGCGGATCCCGGCCTGAAACGGAACGTATCCCTCTTTGCACACCCATAGTCCCATTTCGACGACCGCCTCGCCCAGGAAAGGAACGAATTCAAGCCGCTGCTTAGGAGCAAGCAGGATTTTGCCGTCGCGATCGCTGCGGGCGCGTGCAAAAGGCTCGCCAAAATGATTGAAAGCAACGGCGTTCTCCAGCGGCTCCCTTGTTTCTGCGTCAATGACCGTTGTTTCAAGTCCGTCGTGATCCACCACGAGCCGGGGAACACAACCGGTCATAAGAAGCGCCACAAATACGGCCAGAATTCTGTACAGCATCATCGTGATTCCTTGCAAACTTTAACTCAATGGGTGAATAAATAAGAGGGGCGCAGTAACCGTTAGCGCACAAGGGCTGTCCAATTTATGTGAGCCGCGCCTTCGTGGTTTGGTCTTGCCGGCCTAACGATTGATCTCTTCTTGGGTAATCATCTCCAAAACCAGCACCCCCTGCGGCTCATGCAGGAAGCCTTCTGTTTCCAGTGGCGCACGGAGTTTGATGTAGGCGGTGTCATCGACCTGCATGGTGTGTCCGGCCGCCAGCTCGGCGCCGCTGCTGCGCTGATAACCCAGAATGTCGTTAAACAGCTCCGAATATTTCCCCCCTTCGTGGTGCCCCTCAGCCAGTGTGGCAAGGTTGTTGCAGCCGAGCGCTTCGGCGCCGTAGGTACGCATCCATACGCCTTGCACGCCTTCCACTTCATATTTGACAAACCCGCAGAAGATCGTAGTAAGCGGAAAACAGCGCAACACATTCAGACTGTCGTCGCCCAACTCGGCGCGGGTAAACATACCGGCAGGCAACGAGGTTCGCGCTGTTTCGTTCACCACGCCCACGCCGCTGAACTCGGCCAGCGCGCCGGCCGCAGCGGCCAGTGCCACATATTGCTCCAGCGGGTCTTCCTCGAAGCCCGCGTAGTAAAGAATGATGTGACCGGTGTGGGCGCGCACCTGCGCTTTCAATTCTGCCGAGTAGTGCGAAGGAGCGACACAGGCTTCCAGGGCTTCCCTGGGCATGGACGCATTGAACCCGACCATCGTCACAACGTGTTTTCCCCAGCCCGCCAGTCCGAAGGGCGCTTCCAAGCCGGGCTCCAGTTCGACGCGAGCCTCCCGCATGGAAGCGTGGTAAGCGCACAAGGCTCTGGTTAGCTCGCTTCCGTCGATGATCGGTGGGGAAGCGAATAAAACGGTCAAGCTGAGTGGGTGCTTGATCTCACTGTTCGCTGTTAACTTGCCGGTATCAGCGGCTTCTTCTTTACGGCCGAAGAAACGATTAAAAATACTCATGAACCCTCCAATAAGTCGGCGCCAGGGAATAAAAAGGGAAATGTAACATCATTGCCTGCAGGCCAGCTCGCCGCAACCCCGCGAGTGCGTTTCGCTCCAACGGGATGCAACAAAATACCCGTTTTAACTTGGAGTTTTGTAAAAAATGGGGAACCGGTTTCCCAAAGGCTCTTTTGCCGTTCTTGAAGCCTTCCTCACGCTTTTGTATGAGGTGGTTTTCTGATCCCTGAAGCCTGATTCCCGGCCGCTGATAACCCGTAACCCTAAAAGGGGTACGGGTTATTATTAACCCCACTTATAAAATACTTGGCGGCACAATCCGTATGAGGTGCTAGAATCTGGCGCATTGTTTTTCGGGCGTCTTTTTTCAGCACCTTTCTGAAGAGGTTTATCGTGAAAATCCATGAGTATCAAGGCAAGGAAATTCTTAAAAAATTCAACGTCCCCGTGCCGCGCGGGCAAGTTGCGTTTTCTGTTGACGAAGCGGTGAAGGCCGCCGGAGCACTGGGTGGGCCGGTGTGGGTCGTCAAAGCGCAGATCCACGCAGGCGGGCGCGGCAAGGGCGGTGGCGTCAAGCTGGCGCGCTCGCTCGATGAAGTGCGCTCAATCGCGCAAGCGATGCTGGGAATGCAGCTTGTCACACACCAGACCGGGCCGGAAGGACAGAAAGTTCGTCGCTTGTGGATCGAGGACGGCGCCGACATCAAGAAAGAGTTTTACGCCGGGATCGTGATTGACCGCAACACGCAGACGCCGTGTTTGATGGTGTCGAGCGAAGGCGGTATGGACATCGAAGAAGTCGCTGCGAAAACGCCGGAGAAGATTCATAAAGTCTGGATCGATCCCGTCGCCGGCTTGACCCAAACGCAGGCCGCCGCTGCGGCGCGGACGATAGGCATTCCCGAACCGTCACTGGCGCAGGCGGCGCAGGTGTTGCAAGGATTGTTTAAAGCGTTCTGGGAAACCGATGCCTCGCTGCTCGAAATCAACCCGCTGATTCTTGAAGGCAGCGGCGCGCTGAAAGCGCTTGACGCCAAGTTCAATTTCGACAGCAACGCATTGTTCCGCCATCCAGAAATCGTTGCGTTGCGCGATCTGGACGAGGAAAACCCGGCGGAGATCGAAGCGTCGAAATACGATTTGTCTTACATCGCGCTCGACGGCAATATTGGTTGCCTGGTCAACGGCGCCGGCTTGGCGATGGCGACGATGGACACGATCAAACTGTTCGGCGGTTCGCCTGCCAATTTTCTTGATGTCGGTGGCGGCGCGACAACCGAGAAGGTCACTGCTGCGTTCAAGATCATGTTGTCGAACAAGCAGGTCAAGGGAATTCTGGTCAACATTTTCGGCGGCATCATGCGCTGCGACACGATTGCCGAGGGTGTCATTGCCGCAGCGCGGGAAGTGCATCTCGCCGTGCCGCTGGTTGTGCGGATGAAAGGCACCAACGAAGAGCTCGGCAAACGGCTACTCAAAGAATCCGGCCTGCCGATCATTCCGGCGGATAACATGGGCGAAGCGGCGCAGAAAATCGTTGACGCCGTAGCGGCGCGATAAGGCGATAAGGAGAATAACGATGGCGATTCTGATCAATAAAAACACCCGCGTGATGACGCAGGGCATGACCGGCAAGACCGGCCAGTTTCATACCAAAATGTGTCGCGACTACGCGAACGGCAAACAGTGCTTCGTGGCTGGTGTCAACCCGAAGAAAGCGGGCGAGATATTTGAAGAGGTGCCGGTGTATGCCTCAGTGGCTGACGCGAAGAAAGCGACCGGCGCGACTGTCAGCGTGATTTATGTGCCGCCCGCCGGCGCTGCCGAAGCGATCTGGGAAGCGGTCGCCGCTGATCTCGCGCTGGTGATCTGCATTACCGAAGGGATTCCGGTGCGCGACATGGTGATGGTGCGCGATCGGATGCGCAAGGAAAACCGCAAGACCTTACTAATCGGCCCGAACTGTCCCGGCGTGATCACGCCCGACGAAATCAAAATTGGCATCATGCCCGGCCACATTCACAAAAAAGGCCGGATCGGCGTGGTGTCGCGCTCCGGGACGCTGACTTACGAGGCCGTGGCGCAACTGACCGAGCTGGGACTTGGGCAATCAAGCGCCGTTGGCATCGGCGGTGATCCGGTCAACGGTTTGAAGCACCGCGATGTGCTCGAACTGTTCAATAACGACCCCGACACCGACGCCGTGGTGATGATCGGCGAAATCGGTGGCTCCGACGAAGAAGAGGCGGCGCGCTGGGCGCGTGACCACATGAAAAAGCCGGTGGTCGGCTTCATCGCTGGCGTTACCGCGCCTCCCGGCAAGCGGATGGGCCACGCCGGCGCCATCATCTCCGGTGGGCAGGGAACGGCGCAGGAAAAGCTCGCTGTGCTGGAAGATTGTCGCATCAAGACGACAAAAAACCCCGCCGAAATCGGGCGATTGCTGAAATCCGTGCTTTAAATACCACAGCGCGTTCCACGACACGAGAACGTGCATAATAGAGGGGAAAGCGGCAGAAAAAACATGTTAAAGTGTTTCTTTTCGCCGCTTCTTCTTTTCAAAATGTTGAGTGCCTCCGAGCGCACGCATTTCACGATGGCCAGTCAGACCGACACCGGTTTGGTGCGCGATCACAATGAGGATGTCGTTCTGATCGACGACCGCATCGGACTGGCGCTCCTCGCCGACGGTATGGGCGGCTATAACGCCGGAGAAATCGCCGCTCGTATGGCAGTGGACATTATCGCCGAAGGCGTCGCGCAGGCCTTTGACGCACAAAGAAGCGGCGAGACGCTGGATAAAATCGACCCGGCCACCGGTTTGTCGCAAGCGGGGCTGATATTGCGCAGCCAGATTCTGCGCGCCAATGAAGCCATTTTCGAGTCTGCACTTAACAATCCCGAGTATGAGGGAATGGGAACAACGGTTGTCGCCGTTTTATTGACCGGTCGTCGGCTGGTGGTGGCGCACGTCGGCGATTCGCGGTGTTATCGCTTACGGAGAGGCGTTCTGGTTGCGTTGACGCGTGATCACTCGTTGCTGCAGGAGCAGATTGATTGCGGCGAATGGAAGGAAGAGTCAGCCAGGAACTTTCCCCACAAGAATCTGGTTACCCGGGCGCTCGGCGCCGAGCGTTATGCGCAAGTCGATCTTGCCGAGCATTTTACCGAGGCGGGTGACCTGTATCTTTTGTGTTCGGATGGGTTGACGGATATGCTTGATTCCTCGCAAATAGTACGGGTGTTGTTGGAAAAGACCGACGATCTTGCGCGGAAAACGGTGTTGCTGATCCGGGCGGCAAACGAACAAGGTGGGCGCGACAACATTTCCGTGGCCCTGATTGACGTCTCCGACCCGGACAGTCGCCCGGCGGTGATCCGCAAACGAAAAGCGGCATGAATATGAAAGCATGAAAGCACACACCAACGGAAGCACAAAGGAGAGCGTAAGTTAATGGCAAACCCGGTGGCAGTTTTAGCAACAAGTCCGAAAAAGGTTAGGATCGTTTCGC
Source organism: Pseudomonadota bacterium (assembly GCA_009786025.1). Taxonomy (GTDB): domain Bacteria; phylum Pseudomonadota; class Gammaproteobacteria; order Burkholderiales; family Casimicrobiaceae; genus UBA931. Next base: position 13,753 of record WQUA01000019.1, read on the forward strand.
TTTTTTAATGCAGGAAACCGCATGATGCGGGAACCTCTAGATATAGAAAACCGCCCAATGCAGGAAACTTCTCGATGTAGGAAACCGCTTTATGCCTAAATTGCTTCTTTTTTTACTGGATGGCAGCGCCCGCGAAGTGCTGTTCGACAAAGACCGGATCACCATCGGTCGGCGTAGCGACAACGATGTCACATTGCCTTACCCGGCAGTGAGCGGTCGTCATGCTGTTATTTCGTATCTGTCGGCGGACAAGTGTTTTGTCGAAGATCTGAAAAGCACCAACGGTACGCTGTTGAACAGCGTACCGATTTTCGAGCGGCGACAACTGAAGGACCGCGACCAGATCGACATCGGCGGCCAAAAATTCGTATTCCTCGAAGGAAAGAAGCCGGCTGAGAGCGCAAAGAGCAAAGACACCGGAAATGCGGCGAAGCCGGGCGCGCGCGTTGCGAAGGGCGACGAACATCAGCCCACCGAAGAGGCTTCCCCCTCGCTGTCGCTGACGGGGGCGCACGAATACCTGAGCGCGCGGCCGACTGTTCCCGGCGCGTCGGAACCGCTGACCGAAGAAGACCTTGAGGAAGAAGAGGCGATCAGTGGGCTACACTTCCCGACCATCATCAAAACCTCGTCCGATGAGGATTCCCCGCGTCCACAGGCCAACAAGGAGCCGGCGCCTCTACCGACGCTGGACACCGAGCTGGTGCCGCCCCCGCTTGAAGACGACCTCCCGAGCACTACTCCGCCGCAGCCACTCGAAGAGCCGACCTATCGGTTGCCGCCGCCAGTGGCTTCGCTCACCGCCACCGCCGGCCCGAACAACCACCGTCAGTTGCTGCTGCGTTACGGCGAATACGTATTGGGACGTCCCGGTTATCAACTGGCCGTGATCCGGGTTGACGAAGAAGGATGTCGCCTGCTGCCGATGGAGGGCGAACCGCCGATTGAACTGCGCGGACAAACCGTTCCGGCAGACGGCATTTTGCTGGCCGACAAGGACACTTTTACCGTGGGGCGCTCGCCGCTGTTGTTTGAATTAAGCAAACCGAAAATCGAGTCGGACGACATCCAGGATCAGGTGATTGCGGGCGACGATTAGAATGAGGTGTATGATTCTCGCGTGACTTTTCGATTTCTTGCCCTCGTTGTTTGCTGGATGCTGAGCTTCGCTGCTGGCGCTGCCTCCGTTGGCGTCGATGCCTTCGCTCAATCGGTGCTTCTCGGTATGCAGCTGTCAGCAAAGCATGGCGAGAGCAAAGGTACGATTCCAGACGCACAGAACGCGTGTATTCAGGCGTTGACGCCCAGCGCTTTCTACAATGTTGTGGAAAAGGTGATGGTCTCCGCTTTTACTCCGGAGGAGTTTGCCGCCATCAATCGCTTCCTGAGCACCTCCGTGGGGCAGAAATACCTGAAGCTTGGCTTGCTTCGCCTTTATTCATCGGTTGGCGAAAAAGCACCGGAACCGCTTCCTGACTTTTCTGATTCGGAGTACCGTGAGCTGGAGTCATTCGCCGCCACATCGGCGGGGCGCGCCCTTATTACGCGGCAAGTGATGCAGTCCGAAGCCGCAAGACAGGCGTACAACGAACGTATTCGTGAACTCATAAAAAGCTGTCGTGAAAAGTAAGGCGCCATAACTTGAGATAAAGCGCAGCTTTATGCCGCGGGTGAAGCGGGAGGCAGGGAGACGGTAAAGCGGGATCGATTTCTTAGACGGCTTTCTTGTCCGCAAGCTGTTCGCCAATCGGGCAGACTCGGCGCGGCCAGGCTTCAACGAATGCATTATGTGACGAAAATCTTTACTGTATCTTTACTGAGGCCGCCCGGAAAAGAGCGTAGTATTTCATTTCCATTAACTCTTTGGGAGAAAACGCTATGTACCGCATGCTCACCGCCAGTGGCAAGGTATTATCTGCTCTGGTTCTTTTTGCTTGCTTGACCGTCGGCAGTAAAGCTGGCTTGCTTGATAATGTAGGCGCTGCCATTGACGCAACCAAGGCGGTCACCGTCAGCGATGCCGATTTGCAAAACGCGACTCGACAGATGATGGTTCAAATGGATCAAAAAAATCACGTTGCGCCGGCAAGCGATAAATACGGCAAGCGGCTGGTCGGCCTGACCAATGGCTTGACCAACGAAGACGGCTTGAAACTCAACTTTAAAGTCTATCTGGTCAAAGACATCAACGCTTTCGCTACTCCGGACGGCAGCATCCGCGTCTTTGCGGGACTGATGGACAAAATGACCGACGACGAACTGCGCTTTGTTATTGGCCATGAAATAGGCCATGTGAAGCTTGGCCACAGCCTGAAAGCGACCCGGACGGCGTATATGGCCTCCGCCGCCGCCAAAGTCGCAAACGCAAACACCAAGCTGAATGCCCAACAGCTCACCGATCTGGCCGAGAAGCTCGTGAACGCGCAGTTCTCCCAGAGCCAGGAATCCGAATCGGATGCCTATGGTGTGGCTCTCCTGAAACGGCACAAATACAATCTGGCCGCCGCCGAAAGCTCGATGCGCAAGCTGGCTGAGCTGGACGGTACGGCGTCGGGCGCGAGCAGCAGCATGTTTTCCAGCCATCCCGGCTCCAAACAGCGCGCCGAAAAGATTCACGAACTGATTGCAGCAAAGTGAGGATTCGATTAGGGTAACTGCTTGATTTTCGTGTTTGAAGAGGCGCTTGCACCCATTTAGCATCATCAGCAAAACCGTTCGACGCGCCTCCTGTATGTCTTCGTCCTTCTGCGCCGCGCTTCTTGCGCGGCGCGGGTTTTTTTGGCGTCATTTTCTTCCTCGATCCTTGATTTCTGGCGCGCGACAACGTCTCTATTGACAAAACCATGCTGTCCAGCTCTAATGGCGGACTTTTTCCGATTAAATTCAAGGTGTTGTCATGAAACGGACTTACCAGCCCTCCAAGATCCGCCGTCAGCGGACGCACGGGTTTCGCGCCCGCAACGGCTCGGTCGGCGGTCGCAAAGTGCTTTCGGCTCGTCGCCGCAAAGGCCGCGCCCGTCTCTGTGTATAAGGCGGCGTTTAAAACGTCGTGATCAATGCGCCGTGACCGCCATTCAGGCTCCCGGCTCGCGTCGCCTCAAGGGTGAGGCGCGTTTTCGGCTATCCGGACCTAAAGCATTCGCGCGCGTTTTTAAAGAAGGGAAACGGTGCGAGGGGCGCTATGTGCAAATCGTTACCGCTGTGGCCCCGTTGTCAGGCGATGGTCGCGTTGGCCTGGTGGTAAGCCGCAAGGCGTTGGCGCGGGCGATAGACCGCAACCGGTTCAAACGGAAAGTGCGCGAAGCGCTGCGGGCATTGCGCGCCAGCAACCATCCATTAACCGACCGCGATCTCGTCATTCGCGTCAGGCCGCCGTTGCCGCGCGAAGCGGTTGATGCCGCTGCCGCAGAAACCTTCGGACTATTACGGCAATGGGTTGAAACCGCCGTCGCAAAAAGATCATGAAGTTTCTGTTCCTGGCGCTGATCACGTTTTATCAATGGTGCCTGCGTCCGCTGTTGGGCGCCGGGCATTGCCGTTTTTATCCCAGCTGTTCCGAGTATGCCAAGGAAGCGATACAGCGGCACGGCGCTTGGCGCGGTGTCTGGCTGGCGACGCGCCGGCTGGGGTGTTGCCATCCATACCATCCTGGGGGTTACGATCCGGTGCCGGAAGATGGGCGCCATCCGTATCGCTGTACGCATCGGCACACTGACAAGGAAGTAGCGGAAGGATGATGAACGCTCATTTTCTCCCATACCGCAACAGCGGGATGTAATCAACAAATCATTTTTCTATGGACATTCAACGACTCCTGTTGTTCGCAATTTTTGCTTTTTCCGGTCTGTATTTGTGGCAGTCCTGGGAGCACGACCAACAGATGAAACATCCGCAGCCGGTGACGCAAAGCGCGACCAGCCAGCAAGGCAAAGCCCTTGATGTGCCGACGCCGGACAGCACTGCGCCTGCGGCAACGGCGGCGAACGCCCACTCCACTATCGGCGTTCCGACTTCCGCCAACGACGCCCCCGCGTCGGCGTTGCCGGCCGTAAAAATCACCACCGATTTGTACACCGCCGAGATTGATCCGGTCGGCGGCGTCATCACACAGATGGCGCTGTTGAAACAACCGGACGCGCTCGATAAAACCAAACCCTATTACGTGTTGCAAAAGAACAGCGAACGGACGTTCGTGGCGCAAGCGGGATTGACTGGCGACGGCATGCCCAATCACCGGACGACGTATGAAGTGTTGTCAACGCAGCGCGAGCTCAAAGAAGGTGAAAAAAGTTTCGATTTGCGACTGGGCGCTACTTCAGCCAACGGTGATCACATCGAGCAAATCCTGACGTTCCGCCGTAATAGCTATGTGATCGACGTTACTTTCAAAGTGACCAATGCCTCGGCCGCCGCCATCACGCCGTATGCTTATTTCCAGTTCACGCGCGACACCAAAGAAGCGGTCAAGCGCAGCTCGATGGCGCCGAAAGCGTACACCGGACCGGTGATTTTCGACGAGACCGACAAGTTCAAAAAGATCAACTTTGAAGACCTCGATAAGTACGCTGTCGATCCGTCACGCGCTTTGCCTTTTACGCCGGTCAACAACAACGGTTGGGTGGCGATGATCGAACATTATTTCGTCACCGCCTGGGCGTTGCCCGACAGCAACACCATGCAGCGCGAGTTCTACGCGCGTAAAACCGGCGACGGTCTCTATTCAGCGGGTATGCTGCTGCCGATGGGAAGCGTTGCGCCGAACACCAGCGCCGAAGTGACCGTGCCGATGTATGCCGGGCCGCAGGAACAGGATGTGCTGAAAGGGTTGGCGAAAGACTTGAACCGCGTCGTTGATTACGGCATGTTTACCGTAATTGCCGCGCCGATGTTCTGGTTGCTGAAATTCCTTCACAACCTGATTGGTAATTGGGGTTGGTCGATCATCGCGATGACCTTCCTGATTCGGTTGGTGTTCTACCCGCTGAATGCCGCCGCCGCTCGTTCAATGGCAAAAATGCGAGTCGTCGCACCGAAACTGAAAGCATTGCAGGAGCAGTTCAAGGACGACAAGCAACAATTGCAAGCAAAGATGATGGAGATGTATCGGCAGGAAAAGATCAATCCGCTCGGTGGTTGCCTGCCGATCCTGATCCAAATGCCGTTCTTCATTGCGCTGTACTGGGTGCTGTTGTCTGCTGCCGAATTGCGCTACGCGCCCTGGCTCGGCTGGATCACCGACCTGTCGGCGCCCGACCCCTGGTACATCCTGCCGGTGCTTTACGCGATCTCCGCCTTCTTGCAAATGAAGCTGTCGCCGACGCCGATCACCGACCCGACGCAGGCGCGGATGATGCAGATGATGCCGGTCGTCTTCTCGATCCTGTTCCTCTTCTTCCCGTCCGGACTGGTGCTGTACTGGCTGGTCAGCAATCTTCTGCAAATCGCGCAGCAGTGGCATGTGAACCGGATGCTGGAGCGAGAGGCGGCAGCGAAGCGGAGCGCGTAGCCCTCTTAAAACAAATTAACCGCAAAGAACGCATAGAGCGCAAAGAAGGATAAGCGCTTACAACGGAGACCTCTTCTACGTCTATTACCCTCTCCCGCTCGCGGGAGAGGGAGCAGAACGAGGGGGCTTTGCATCTTCCCTTCGCGCGCTCTGTGTGAGAAGGTTTTTCTGACCCCTTTTTCTGGATTGCTTCGCTTCGCTCGCAATGACGCAATTTCTTTGCGCCCTATGCGTTCTTTGCGGTTATACTTTTTCTGACCCCTGATTCCTGATCTCTAACTTCTGATGTCCGAACTTCTGGCCACCGACACCATCGCCGCCATCGCTACCCCGCCGGGGCGGGGCGGCGTCGGCATCGTGCGCGTATCGGGGAAAAACTTGTCGCCGTTGATCGTTGGTATCACGGGTCGAAAAACATTGCCGCAGCGACAAGCGGTATTCACAGCGTTTTATGATGCGCAACAGCGCTCGCTCGATCAAGGCTTGGCGCTGTTTTTCGCTGCGCCGCATTCGTACACCGGCGAAGATGTGCTGGAACTGCATGGCCACGGCGGCATCGCGGTGATGCGTGCTTTGCTGGAGCGCTGCCTCGAATTGGGCGCGCGGTTGGCGCAACCGGGGGAATTCACCCGTCGCGCTTTTTTGAACGGCAAGCTGGATTTGGCGCAAGCAGAAGCCGTTGCCGATCTGATCGACGCCGCCACCGGCATGGCGGCGCGCGCTGCCGCGCGCAGCTTGTCCGGTGCGTTTTCTGCCGAAGTACAACAGTTGGTCGATGCGCTGATCGAAACCCGAATGCACGTTGAAGCCAGCCTCGATTTTCCCGAAGAGGAATTCGATGGTGTGCTCGATCCCGAAGTCGCCGATCACGTCGCTGTGCTGACGGAAAACATTGACGCGTTGCTCGCCCGCGCCCGCGCCGGAGCGTTGCTGCGCGAAGGTCTAACCATCGTTCTGATCGGCGCGCCGAACGTCGGTAAATCCAGCTTGCTGAACCGGCTGGCGCGCGAGGAAGCCGCGATCGTCACGCCGATCGCCGGCACCACCCGCGACACCATCGAGCGGCAAATTGCACTGGGCGGCATTCCGCTGACCGTCGTCGATACGGCGGGATTGCGCGATACCGACGACGCCATCGAAAAGATCGGTATTGCCCGCACCTGGGCAGTGATCGAGCGCGCCGATCTCGCACTGTTTCTGACCGATGCGCAACATATTCAGGACACCGCGCTGCCCGCGACCGACGCCGCGATTCTGGCGCGGTTGCCGGAGACCATGCCGCGTATTCTGGTCTGCAACAAAAGCGATTTGCTGCCTGCGCCTACCACTACCGCGCCGACGCTGGCGGCGATGTTGTCGGAGGTTGTCCACGCTTTGCGAGTAGTCAGCATCTCGGCGAAAACCGGCGACGGCCTCGACGCATTGGAAAACGCGGTGTTGGACGCTGTGGGCGTCGCGCACTTGACCGAGGACACCTTTCTGGCGCGGGCGCGCCATCTGGAAGCGTTGCAACAAGCGCGTCAAGCACTGCGCGACGCTGCGCGCGAGTTGGCGGGGACAAGCCCCGCACTGGAACTGGCGGCGGAACAACTGCGGCGGGCACAGGAAGCGCTGGCGTCGATCACCGGCACTTTCAGCGCCGACGACCTGCTCGGCGTCATTTTCAGTCGGTTTTGTATTGGGAAATGAGTAGGAAAACAAGCAGGAGAAGGAGCAGTGAATCAGGGGGCTTCCGTAAAATCGCCCTAAAATCAATGTACAAGCTGTTGCTCTTGTGCGAAAAACAGACGTGGCAACGAGCGCGCTCCTCATCCCTTTGTCCTTGAAAAAGAATGCCGGTGGAGGCGCGCCTCATGTAGAATAGCCGGGCGTTTGCCCCGACTGTCTTTATGATCGCTTCGTCGCTTCAGGTCAGTATCGTCACCTACCATCCCGATGAGGACGCGCTGATCCGCTGCCTGTATGCGCTGTCGGAAGCCATTGAATTCGCGCGCGCCGACGGGGTACTGCAAACTGTCAATGTCGCCTTGATCGACAACAGCGAAAGCCAGAAAGTCGTCGAGCGACTGGTCGAGATGGGTGATCTTTTCTTTCGCGAACCCACGCAAGTTTCCTATTTGCACGGTCACGCCAACATCGGTTTCGGCGCGGCGCACAATCTGACGCTGCACGGCAGCGGCGCCGATTATCACCTGATTCTGGGCACCAAGACTGAATTGGCGCAAACGGCATTGGCTGAAGGCGTGCGCTGGATGAACAACCACGACGATGTCGGCGCGGCAACGGCGTCATTGTTTTCGCCGGACGGCAGTCGAATGTATCCGTGTCGGCGTTTTCCGGCGGTATTTGATCTGTTTCTGACCGGCTTTGCGCCGGCCTGGTTGCGCAGTTTCTTTGATCGTCGAATCAAGCATTATGAAATGCGTGCCGAAACCGATTCGCACGAGCCGTTTTTCGATATCCCCTGTTTTTCCCGAACGTGTGTTCTGGCGCGCCGTCAGGTCACCGATCAGAGCAGCGGCTTCGATCCAGCGTTCTTTCTTTATCTTGAAATGCATGACTGGATTCTTCGCCTGGGTTTGATTGCGCGCACGGCTTATATTCCGGCCATGCGCGCGGTATTTCACGACGATCTTGTCCTCGGCAGTCCGCGCATCAGGCACAAAATCACGTTCTGCAAGAGCGCTATTCATTTTTACCGGAAGCATGGCTGGAAATGGTTTTGACGCGGCTTTGTTTTCCCCCTCCTCTTTTTTGAAAAACTTTTATGTTCTCAACGCTGATTACGGTTTCGCAACTGGCCGCGCATCTCGATGATCCCGACTGGCTGATCTTTGATGTGCGGCATGACCTCGCCAACCCATCATGGGGTCGCCGCGCTTACGAGGAGGCGCATATTCCGCGCGCACTTTTCGTATCGCTCGACAGCGATTTATCGGCGCCGCCCAACGGCAGGAATGGTCGCCATCCGTTGCCCTTGCCAACGCTATGCGCCGAACGGCTGGCGCGTCTTGGCGTAGCGCCAGGGAAACAAATCGTTGCGTATGATCAGGGGTCTGGTATGTTCGCGGCGCGCTTGTGGTGGATGTTGCGCTGGTTGGGGCATGACGGTTGCGCTGTGCTCGACGGCGGTTGGGCGCAATGGCAAGCGGCGAAACAACCCATCTCTGTTGCCGAAGAAACGGCACATCCCGCGAATTTTGCGCTGCATTTGCAGGACATTACGGTGAATGCTGATGCAGTTCTCGCCAACCTGTCAGCGCCGACGATGACTTTGATCGACGCGCGTGCGGCTTCGCGTTTTCGCGGCGAAAATGAAACCATCGACCCAGTCGGCGGGCACATTCCCGGTGCGCTGAACCGCCCGTTCACCGAAAATCTGAATGTCGACGGGACATTCAAACCCGCGGCGCAGTTGCGCGGTGAATTTGCGGCTTTGCTCAAAGACGTTTCCACTTCGCGGGTTGTGCATCAATGCGGCAGCGGCGTGACCGCTTGCCACAACATTCTGGCGATGGAAATCGCCGGGCTTCCCGGCTCCCGCCTTTATCCCGGCTCGTGGAGCGAGTGGTGCAGCGATCCGGCAAGGCCGGTGACGCTGGGGTAAACAGCAAGTTGCGCGCCACACCCGATGGGGCGTGTAGGTTGCGCACGACAGTTATTGCATGATCGCAGTAAAGAAGGGTTTAATTGCGGTATTGCTGATCGAGCGAGTTACGAAAAAAAGCGCGATCACGCAAGCCAAAGCGATAATGAAGAATGAGCCCCCTTTTTCCTTCGGCGCTTTCATCAGTTTCGACAGCCCCAGCCAAAAAAGCGCCAGCGAGTACCCAAACGCCAGTGACTGCAGCACCATTGTTAGCATGAGCGCTTTGTCGAATCTATCAAGAAACCAATTGCCGAGAATGTTTGCTCTCAACAGCACGAAGCCGAGCATCAAAACGCCTGTGAACAGCGACGCAGCCCATATTGGCGTAATGCTATAGACGCTGACTTTGAGCGCTTGTGTCAGGTCAGGCTGACCGCCGAACTTCGGCGTTAACGCATTGACAATCAACGCAATGCCGTAGAGTACGGCAAGCAAAAGAATATAGTTTATAGTCGCTGTAGACAGCGCATAAAAGAGAACCACCCTTCCAGGCATCACGATTCCGAAGGACAAATAATCACCGAGAAACTGGGTGATCGCCGGGATAAGCGCCAGAATGGCTGCGTAGTTGATATAAAGACTTTTGACGGTCGCTTTTTCCCCGTCAATTACGCCCCACTCCTTGACCGGCGACAGCAGAATGTTTTTAACCCGTGTGGCGATATTCACAAACGCACCTTAAAAAATATTTTCTTGCACGCTATCGCTTTTCGAATCAAGACCTCTCGCGCGTGTCTTCCGTTTTTATTTCGGGTTTCTCCCTGAGCGTTTCGACCAGCGCTGCTTGCAGCCGCGCATGAATTTTCAGGAGGCGGCTGCGCAGCAGCCAGCCCAGGATGAGAACGGACGCAAGCATCAAAAGGAGTTGTTCGCTTGTCGGCAGAATGCCGGTGCTCAAAACCGCTACCAGCAGCAGGAAGCCGACCAACGTCATCAGCGGAATCAGTTCGGCGATAACGCGGCGCACCGGCTCAGCATAGCGACCGGCGACCGCCGGCGATACGCTCGACTCCGCCAGCACCATGCTCAACGCTTTCAATTTGCCGTATGCGGCGAGCAGGCATGGCAATGAGCACACAACGGCTGCACCCCAGACGACCAGCGCGCCCCAGTACGGCGCCAGACCCCAGTCTTCGAGCGCGCCAACAATGTCGGGAGCGAAATAGTGGCCGCCCATGAAGACGACAGTAACGAGCGCCAGATTGATGACCACCTGCAATACAATCCGGCGGATGATCGCCGCCCGCTGCGCGCGGTCTCCCTGTGGCTGAATGCTTTGCAGCCAGGTAGAGTAGAGCTGGCCGATGTAAACAACGCGCGGCGGCATTGCATCCGACAGCTTGCGGCTCAACGGGTCAGCCCACTTGATCAGGTACGGCGTCAGCAAGGATGTCACCGCCGATACCGCTACCGCAGTCGGATAGAGAAATTCGCTCGTTACTTTCAACGATTGACCGAGCGCCGCGATGATGAACGAAAACTCACCGATTTGCGACAACCCCATGCCGACCCGCATCGAGGTGCGGCCGCTGTTGCCGGCGATAAATGAGGCAGCGCCGCAGGCAAACAGTTTGCCGAACACGACAACCACGGTAATCAGCACGATTGGCCCAGCGTAAGCAAGCAAAATGCGGGGATCAAATAACAGCCCGATAGCGACGAAGAAGATGGCGCTGAACATATTACGAACCGGGTCGATGATTCGCTCGATCACGGGAATGTGGCGCGACTCTGCCATGATTGCGCCGATCACAAAAGCGCCGAGCGCAACGCTGTATTCAAGCTTAATCACGATCAGGCAAAAGCCGAAGCACAGCGCCAGCACGGTGATCAACATCATCTCATCGTTCTTATAGCGGGCAACGTAATTCAGTAATCGCGGCACAATCAGGATGCCCAGCACCAGCGCCGCCACCATGAACAGCGTCAGTTTGCCCAATGTGCTGAGCACTGCCACCGTGCCGACTTCACCGGTAATCGCGATCGACGACAGCAGGGCAATCATACCGATCGCCAGAATATCGTCGAAGATCAGAATACCGAAAATCAGTTGCGCGAAGCGTTCATGCTTCATTTTCAAGTCGTCGAGCACCTTGATGATGATGGTGGTGGACGACACCGACAACATAGCGCCGAGGAAAATGCCGTTCATCGCGCCCCAGCCGAAATACATTGCGATCGAATAGCCGGCCCACATCATCAGCGCGATTTCGGCCAGCGCCCCGAACAACGCCGTCAAGCCGACGCTGGCCAGTTTCTTCAGCGTAAACTCCAGCCCCAGTGTGAACAGCAGAAAAATGATGCCCAACTCGGCCAGAATATCAATCGTTTCCTTGTCGTGGATCAACTGAAACGGAGGGGTATAAGGGCCGATAATCACGCCGGCCAGAATGTAGCCCAGCACAACCGGCTGTTTGAACCGGTGAAACAACAGCGTCACCACCCCGGCAATCAGCATTACGATAGCAAGGTCTTGAATAAAGCCGGCGGCGTGCATGTGAAAAGGTTTCCTTGGTGAAAATCAGCGGTGGGAGAGCGCTTTTAATAGCATATTCTACAGTGAGACACCAGCCCCATAATGGGGTTTGCGGGACCTGACGAGGGGAACCTTCTCTCCGGCCGCCTCTTTGCGCACTTGCAGAAGAGGGCATTCCCCCCTTTTTGCTGTATTACCGTCACACGGCGCATGTGTTGACGGTGCAGGCTGCCGAGCCTGCCCGACAGGTAAGCGGATTTTTTGTTTGGGCAAGAAATCCGAAGAAGCGCCCCAAAAAAAGCGCGCCCTCGGGCGCGCTTTCCTTTTTCGACCATCTGTTTCGATCAGGGATCCGCATATACGGAGACCGTCGCGGTGGCCGTGCCGCCGTAACCATCGGCGATGGTGTATTGGAACGTATCGTGTCCGATGAAGTTGTGCCTGGCTTGATAGGTCAGGATATTTCCTTTTTGCGTTACCGTACCGTTGGCCGGCTGGGTGAACGAAACGACCGTAAGCGTGTCGCCATCCGGGTCGTGATCGTTGGAGAGCACGTCAATATCCACCGGCTGGTTGTACCCGGCGACCGCATAATCGTCAACGGCGACCGGATGTTGGTTGGCCACCACTTTATCGCCTTCGCTGGTCGTAGCTGTTTCTTTCTTCGTGCGGTAAACATCAACCGTTTGCTTGTACTCCGACGGCGTGCGCAACGCCCGCCGTGCCCACGTCGGCTCGGAAGCGATTTCTTCACGCCGCCATTCGATCCGGGGCTCGGGGGCAGGCGTGGCGACCGGAGGTGTTGGCGGTGTCGCCGGTTCGGTCACCGATTGGTTTTCAAGCGTGACGTATTCGATATCGACGCGACGGTTCTTCGGCCTGCCCTCTTTATCGTTTGGATAACGGGGTTCACGTAGTCCCTTGCCTTCGGCGATCATCTTGTCGGCAGCAACGCCCTTGCTCACCAGATACTGGAACACGGAATTGGCGCGGCGTTCGGAGAGTTTCTGGTTGTAAGTTGCTGAGCCTATGTTGCAGGTATGCCCAGTGATGTAAATGTTGCCTTCAATGTCGCTCGATTTGAGGCGACTGGCTACCGTATCCAGTGCCTGATTGGCGGCGGGTTGCAATTGTGCGCTGTCGAATTTGAAGAACACGTCCGCCGCTGCCGTCGCCGTCGTCTTGACGAGATGTTTCTTCGGCGGTTCCGTCGTCGTCGCTGTCGTCGCCGTACTTGTCGTTGCAGCCGCCACCGGCACTTCGACTTGCACGTCGCGGTATTGCCTGGCTGGGCGCCAAAGCGGATCACCGAACGAGAACCGGTACATCACCATGATGCGCTGATCGTTCTTGTCGATCTCGGCGTCGCCGGTCTTGTGGTAAACCTCGCCGATCAGCGCGACGCTGTGCGGTGTGCCGACGAAAAACTTTTCAATCCCGAGCGTGCCAGTGACCTGGCTGGAGGATTGTTTCCCCCATTCGTAGTCAACACCGCCGAACCAGCGCAACGCCCAATCCTCATGGAAGCGACCAACGCGAGCGCCGACGCCCCAGTCGTAAGCGCGTTCAAATATTTGGGTGTAAGTCGTCGTGGTAATGTCTTGCGTCCAGCTATGGTTGTTTTCGATGCCGGAGATGGTTTGCGTCGATGTGGAGACGCTGTTTTCAATCTCGCGTCTGCCGGTAACCCCTGCCGACCCGTACAGTGACCCGTTCCAGTGTTCGTTTTCCAGGCCGACGCCCGCCGTCACTTTTTGGTCATGACGGTAATTCTGATCGTACCCGGCAAAGAGTTTGCGCACCGAAGCGGTCTTGTCGTCGGCCGGCTGCCAATGGAATGACAACCGGGCGCCTGCGCCCGAACGGGCTGTGGCGTAACCGTCGGCAATCCATGCCGTATTGTCGGTTTCATGGAACACATAAAGCAATTCGCCGCGCCACAGATTCTCCGACTGATAGCCGCCGCTGATCCGGAACGGCGCACCGACGTAATTCAGTTCTTCCTGTTGCTTGGTATCCGGTTTGGCGGCTTCCGGCGGTGTTTGCGCAAAAACAGCCGGCGCGCATAGCGCCGCGATTGCTAACGCCAGCCAACGGCGTTGAAAAGGTTTCGAAGCAGGCATAACCATTTCCTTATTCTGTAAAATCGTCAGCGCTCATTGTCACCTAAAGACACAATAAAAGCCACGTGCAACGATTTTCTTCTGATGCTCTCTTTCCGCATGTGGCGCGTTCACAACGAATCTTTTCCGGATCGTAAAAAGGGCATTCTTTTTTCTCCATTTGGAGACAAAAAACCGAGAAACGGTCTCTTTACTGCCACGGCTCTGCTCTTCTGCTGTTTTCTCTTGCCGCTATAATCTGCTTTTTCTTTTCTCTCCTTTGCTTCTCATGCGGTTGCGCCTGCTGTTTTCCGATTCGCACGATCCATTATTCAACCTTGCTGTGGAAGACGGCATCTTCCGGCAGATGGCCGCCGACAGCGCCGCGCTTTTTCTCTGGCGCAACAACAATACCGTTGTGATCGGTCGCGCGCAAAACCCGTGGAAAGAATGCAACACGCAACGGATGGTGGCGGACGGCGTTACGCTGGCGCGGCGGCAGAGCGGTGGTGGCGCAGTCTTTCACGACCTCGGCAATACCTGCTTTACCTTCATGGCCGGCAAACCGGGTTACGACAAAACGGTTTCGACGCAGATTCTGTTGAACGCACTACACGCGCTTGGCATTGCCGCCGAAGCATCGGGGCGCAACGATCTCGTCATTCAGGCTGCCGACGGGCCGCGCAAAATTTCTGGTTCGGCATACCGCGAAACACTCGACCGCGGCTTTCATCACGGCACGGTTTTACTGAGTGCCAATCTGACCCGTCTTGCCGACTACCTGAACCCCGACCCGAAAAAACTTCAGACAAAAGGGATCGCTTCGATCCGTTCGCGCGTTGCCAATCTTGCCGAGCTCAGGCCGGACATTGATCACGCGAAATTGTGCGATGCGCTGATAAAAGCTTTTTTCGCGCATTACGGCAGCGAGACCGCTGCTGAGCATATTTCTCCCGATGTATTTCCCGACCTGCCCGGCTTTGCTGAAACTTACGCCAGGCAAAAAAGCTGGGAATGGAATTTCGGGTACACGCCCGATTTCATGCACACCTTCGACGCTCGCTTCGATTGGGGAGGCGTCGAACTTTATTTCGATGTCGAGAAGGGCGTCATCACCCGCGCCCGGCTTTTCACCGACAGCCTGAATCCGGCGCCGCTCGAAGCGTTTGCCGCGCAGTTGCCGGGAACGCTTTACCGGCCACGGGCGCTGCAATCGTTTCTGAAAACATGGCAGGCGCAATACCCTGAGATGCCCGAGTTACATGCGTTCGGCGAGTGGTTGATTTCGGAAGTTCGGTGATGAGCGGAGGCCAGAAATCAGGCGTTCCGAATGCGGCGTCCTGCGTGGAGCGTGTCATCCTGCGCGAAGTCGTAAGGCATAGAAGTGGGTGCGGCTTGACAGCCCTTGCCCGCGCCACAACGCTTGATGTACGAGAAGGGGCTCTGTGCGATTTTTTGTGCTCTTTGCAGTTAAAATGTTCCGAGAAGAGAGCAAATTCATCATGGACGATCTGCAACTGCTTCGCTACAGCCGCCATATCCTCCTGACGGAATGGGGGACGGAGGCGCAGGCAAAATGCGCTGCTGCGCACGCTGTAATCATCGGCGTTGGCGGTTTGGGCTCCCCCGCTGCGCATTTTCTCGCCGCCGCCGGCGTTGGCGCCATCACGTTGTGCGACAGCGATGAAGTCGATTTGACCAACCTTCAGCGGCAAATGCTTTATACCACTGCCGATGTCGGCAGGCGCAAAGTGGTGGCGGCGCGGGATCGTTTATTGGCAGTTAACCCGATGATCACCGTACGTATTCACGATAAGCGGATGGATGATGCGGCATTGAAAGAGCTCGTTCGCGCCGCCGATGTCGTGCTCGACTGCACCGACAATTACAAAACGCGGCACGCGATCAACCGCGCCTGTGTCGCCGCGCGTGCGCCGTTGGTCTCGGGCGCGGTGATTCGCTTTGACGGGCAAGTGACCGTATTCGACCCGCGCGATAACGATTCGCCATGCTACCACTGCCTGTTTGGCGAAAACGAATCGCTCGAAGAAGTGCGCTGTGCGACGATGGGCGTTTTTGCGCCGCTGGTCGGTATCATCGGCGCGACGCAGGCTGCGGAAGCGCTGAAACTTTTGACCGGCGCGGGCGAACCGTTAACGGGGCGCCTGCTGATGCTCGATGCGTTGACGATGCGTTGGCAGACAGTGAACATCAAGCGAGACCGGAATTGTCCGGTGTGTTCAGGTTTTGATACCTGATTCCTGTACTACTCCAACAAAAACGCCCGCTGCGCCTCCCAACCTTCCTGCGGTCGGCGTTTGAACCCAGTTTTGACGAAGAGCTGCCAGCGACCGGTTACATAGGCGGCCAACACTGCTGCATGAGCAGTGATGTCGTGTTCGCGCGGCAGCCGGTCGGCCAGTTGCGCGACGCGCAACGACTGGCGGAGCGCCGCCTCGATTCGGTCGAAAAGCTGGTTGATCCGCTGTTGCAACCGCTCGTTTTCATGTACCAGCGCTTCGCCGGTCAGTACGCGGGTCATCCCCGGGTTTTTTTCGGCGAAACTGAGCAGCATCGAAACGATGTGCTCGGCTTGCGCGTAGCCGTCCTCGCTGTCGGACTGAATTTTGTTGACCAGAGAAAAAAGGGTGGTTTCGATGAATTCGATCAATCCCTCATACATCTGCGCCTTGCTGGCGAAATGGCGATACAGCGCTGCTTCGGAGACGTCGAGCTGCGTCGCCAACGCGGCGGTCGTAATTTTTTCAACACGCGGATTTTCCAGCATCCCCGCCAGCGTTTGCAGAATTTGCCCGCGGCGTTCTCCCTGTCGTCCTGCCATGCTTCTCCCCTTACCGCTGTATTCTGTTTAAATATCAGTTTTCTGCTTCGGAGTGAATTTTGGTGCCTACGCCGCTGTCGGTCAACAATTCCAGCAACAGCGCGTGCGGCGCCCGGCCATCAATGATATGCGCGCTCTTGACGCCGCGCTTGACGGCCTCCAGCGCCGAGCCGATTTTGGGCAACATACCACCGTGGATGGTGCCGTCGTCGAACAGCGCCTCAATCTGGGCGGCGGTCAGGCCGGTCAAGAGATTGCCTTTTTGATCGAGTACGCCGACGGTATTGGTCATCATGATCAGCTTTTCCGCCGCCAGCCGCTCGGCGAGTTTTCCCGCAACCAGGTCGGCGTTAATGTTGTACGCCTCGCCGTCTTGTCCCATCCCGATCGGCGCCACCACTGGCACGAAATTGCGCGACACCAGCAGGTCGATCAATTCCGGTTCGATTTTTTCGATCTCGCCGACCAGGCCGATATCCAGATCGCTGCCGCCTTCTTTGTCTTTGAGTTTCATTCGCCGCGCCCGGATCAGTTTCCCGTCCTGCCCGGTCAAGCCAACGGCGCGCCCGCCGTGGCGGTGAATCAACGCAACGATTTCCTGGTTCAGTTCGCCGAGCACCATTTCAACGACGGTCATCACGCGTTCGTCGGTGATCCGCATCCCCTGCACGAACGCGCTCTCGATTTTCATCTTTTCGAGCAATTCGCCGATTTGCGGCCCGCCGCCGTGGACGATCACCGGATTCATGCCAATCAGTTTCAGCATTACCACGTCGCGCGCGAAACCGGCTTTGAGTGCGGGGTCGATCATCGCGTTGCCGCCGTATTTAATCACGATCGTACAACCGTGAAACCGCTGGATGTAGGGCAAGGCCTCGGCAAGCACATCGGCTTTGAGGGCGGGAGAAAGCGTTTCGGGCATCGTCATGACCGTTACCGGCGAAAGGTGGAAAAAAGCGACAGGAAATCCCTGCCTTCGGACGCCGATTGTACATCAGGATCAGAGGTCAGAGGTCAGAACAACGCCCTGCCGCGCTTCTGATTTCTGATACTCCGGAATCCAGCATTTCAGCCATTCGCGCAGCGTTTCGGGAGCAGGCAGCGCTTGATCGTTCTCGCAATGCGCGATGATTTCTTCGATTCGCCCGCTGGGCACTTGCCGCGCTTGCGCCACTTTGATTTTCGGGTGTGGCGTCGGTCGCCCTTCTTCGTCGCTTGTCAGCAGTTCTTCGTGTAGTTTCTCACCGGCGCGCAAGCCGGTGAATTCGATTTTGACCTGCTCGGGATCAGCGCCCGACAATCGGATCATGTTGCGCGCCAGATCGACAATCCGGATCGGCTCACCCATGTCCAGCACCATGATGTCGCCGCCGGCCCCTTGCAACCCCGCCTGCAACACCAATCCCACTGCCTCGGGGATCGACATGAAATAACGGGTAATTTCCGGATGCGTGACCGTTACCGGCCCGCCGCGGGCGATCTGCGCCTGAAACTTGGGGATGACACTGCCAGCGCTGTTCAGCACATTGCCGAAACGCACCATCACGAACTGCGTCGTACCGTTTTGCAGCCATTGGCAGACCATTTCGGCGAGTCGCTTGGATGCGCCCATGATGGAGCCGGGGTTGACCGCTTTATCGGTCGAAATCAGCACAAATTTGGCGACTCCGGCGGCGGCGGCGGCGCGCCCCAGCACGAAGGTGCCATAAGCGTTGTTACGCACCGCCTGCCAGGCATTACCCTCATCCTCCATCAGCGGCACATGCTTGTACGCTGCTGCGTGAAAAATCACATCCGGCCGGTAGCGCGAGAGCGCCGTTGCCGCCAGCGCTACATCCTTGACGTCCCCGATCTGCGCCACCAGTCGGGTTTTTTCATGCGTCAATGCCGCCAACTCACTACGGATTTCATAGAGTGCAGCTTCCGAAATATCGAACAGCACCAGTGTTGCGGGCTGATAGCGCAGAATTTGTCGGCACAGTTCGCTGCCGATCGAGCCGCCCGCGCCGGTCACCAGCACCACCTTGTTTCCCAGCCAATCGGCCAGCCCGGGCATATCGAGCAGCACTGGCTCGCGCCCGAGCAGGTCCTCGACATCGAGATTGCGCCAGGTGGTCAGTTGCGTGCCGGCCAGCAGGTCTTCGTAGGATGGCACGGTCAACGCCTTGACGCCGACCTCCAGACACATTTCGCTGACCTGGCGACGAATCCGGTGGTTGGCTGACGGCAGCGCCAGCACTACTTTGAACACGTTATAACGTTTCACCCAATGCGCCAGCTCGTCGATGCCGCCCAGCACCGGCACGCCATGCACGCGGCGGTGCTGCTTTCTAAGGTCATCGTCGAGAAAACCGACGATGCGCCATTCGCGGCTGCCTGCCAGCGCCTCGGCCAGTCGTACTCCGGCGGCGCCGGCGCCCAGCACCAAAATCGGCTCACCCAGCGCGGTTAACGGGCTGAATAGCCGCGCTTCGCGCCACATCCGGTAAACAAGGCGACTGCCCGCCATCAGAAAGGTCAGTACAATCGGGTAAAGCAACAACACCGTGCGCGGAACATTGGCCGGCGTTTGTACCAACATCAATACTAACGGAATCGCCAGCGCGCCCAGTCCGGCCGACACAACAATCCGCTTCAAATCATCAAGACTGGCGTAACGCCACAAGCCGCGGTACAAGCCGATGGCTACGCAGACCACTGCCTGTACCGGAATCACCCAGACCAGCGTTTGGCGCAATCCTTCCCAATCCATCGGCAGCGACCATAAAGAAAAACGCAGCCCATAGATCGCCCACCACGCGACCAGCGCAGCGACAATATCGTGAAAAAAAGCAAACCAAGCCCGGCCGCGGGGAACTCGCGTCATGAGGTGTTTATTCTCTTACCTTCCGTTTGTTCCAATGATAGTCGATGGCCGCGAAAACGCCTAAATGAATCAGCGTCCATAGCAGCAGCGCCATTTCTCCCATCTCTGGCGCTTTGACTGCACAAAGCCATGCCGTTCCGGCGCAGCCAGCCATCAGCGCTGCATAAACCATCAACGTGCCGCGATGGCCGGCGCCCATTTGCAACAGGCGTTGATAATAATGCGTCTTATGCCCTTCCCAGACCTTTTCCCGGCGCCACAACCGGCGCAGCAGCGTTACCGTTGCATCGAGAACGAACGGTAAAAACGCCAGTACCGGAAACCAGAATCCCCACGCCTGCTCGGCAATTCCCCACCAGCCGAAAAGCGCGGCGAGAAACCCCAGCGGCACCGCGCCGACATCTCCGATGAACATCCGCGCCGGCGGCAAATTGACCGCCAGCAACGGCGCCAGCGCCATGATGCCGAGCAGCGGCAACCACCACCACCCTAACCCGAAGGCATAGCCCGTTCCGGCATAGACCGCCAACCCGATCAGCGCCATCGTCGCCGCCAACCCGTCGCTGCCGTCCATGAAATTGAAAAGATTACACATCCAGATCGTTGACAACACCAGGGCGATACCGTATCCCCACCAGAGCGCTGGGGTAAAAGCGTAAAAATTTTCGGATGTAAGCACCCACAAACCTGCGGCTGCCGCCAGCGCCGCCGCTGCCTGGGTCAGTAACCGCCAATGCGCCGAGACGCTGCGGCAATCATCCCAAAAAGATACTGCCGTTATTGCTGCCCAACCGCAGAAAATCAGCGCCGAAAACAACGCGATCTTCGTCGAAACCGCTCCCGGAATCGCGCCGGACGCCCAAATCCAGCCGATTCCGGCCAGCCAACCAGCCCACAGCATCAACGCCGCCACCCGTGGAATCGGTTTGTCATGGAGCGACCGTGCATTGGGCTGTGCGTGTGGTAAAAATACTACAGCTTTGATCAGCACAGCCCCCAGCGCCGCCGACAACAGAAATGCAATCAGCATTCCGCAAATCAGATTTTCCGCATCGATGGTCACGATGTCCACTCTCGCTTTTTCGTCCGCAATTATTTTAACGGGTTTAGAAAAATTCAGTCATGATCAAAAAAACATAAGAAGGCGTTGCCCTCGCGATTTATGCCTTTGTTATCGACATGTTCTTTGATGCCAATGTTGCTTATGAACAACATCTGCTGTAAGACCCCGTCTTGTTTGCTGCCGTTGCTTGCCTCGCCCTAGCTGCTCTTGGCACAATGCAAGGAACTTCTCGGCGATCTCAGAGAAGGTTTTTAATGTGATGGCAAGCGTGTTGCGCAAGAACCTTGCCGATTTTATCTGTTAGAGGAGAGATTTTCATGAAAAAGAAACTCGTCGCGATTGCTGTTGCCGGTCTGCTGGCTGCGCCCCTGGCGCACGCGCAAACCGCGAATGTCACGATTTATGGCCGTATCAATATGGACGTGGATTTCATCAGCTCGGCTGACAAAAGCAGCCTGGGCAAACTGAACCGTGTCAGTTCCAACACGTCGCGGGTCGGCTTCAAAGGCACCGAATCGCTGGGTGGCGGTCTGAATGCGATTTTCCAGATCGAGTCGCAGTTTATGGGCGACACCGGCAATGCGCCGAACGCTCTGGCTTCACGTGACACGTGGTTGGGTCTGCAAGGCAACTGGGGTGCTGTCAAGCTCGGCTACATGACGACCCCGTATGATACCGCGCATGCCGTTTTCGGTAACACCAACACCGCTCTGACGTCGATCCTGCAGACTGGTGCGTTGTGGGGCCAGCATGGCCGGAACGACAGAATGACCGGCAGTTTCGGTGCCCGTACTGCCAATTCGGTTCGCTACGACTCGCCGGCCATCGCCGGGTTCTCGGGTCAAGCGCAATATTCAACTGACGAAACCACCAACCACGGTTGGGTCGGCAGTGTTGGCTTGTTCTATGATAACGCCGGGCTGCAAGCGGCGGCTGTTTATGAAACCAACCAGGAATGGCGCGGCAACGATCTGGATGACAATGCTTACACCGTCATGGCGGGCTACAACTTCGGCGTCGTCCGTCCGGCGTTGGTGTACGAACACATTGAGTACGATACTCCTGCGTCTGGCACGCTGAAGCGTGATCTGTTCGGCGGCAGCGTTACCGTACCGCTCGGCCAAGGCAAACTGTACGGCGCGGTCATTTATGCTGACAAAGGTAAAGGTGCAAAAGATGGTACTGCTGTAGGTGCTGTCCGCGCCGGCAAAGATACTGGCGCTACGCAGTATGAACTCAGCTACAGCTATGAACTGTCGAAACGGACGGTGGCCTATGTTGGTTACGTCTATATCGACAATGCCAAGAACGCAAACTATACCTTCGGTCACAACGGGAACGGACTCGGTGTAAAAGCCGGTGTTGACCAGCAGGGCCTCATCCTTGGCGCCGTCCACTTCTTCTAAGAAGATGGCGTAAATAATTTCGTTTTTGACGGAATACCAACAGCAGCGGGCCTCGAAAGAGGCCCGTTTTATTTTGTGCGCCGTTCAGTTTTAGGATCAGAGAAAACATATGCTTTTCTCCCACGCGCAGGGAAAGGCGGAAAAGGATGCATCAAAAAAACCCCCGAGACGGTTTTCATCGGGGGGCGAGAGGGGGAGATTTGTTTCCCCCCCGGTACTTTGTCCATAAAGACCGCCGGGGCAAACCCCGGTCGAGGAGGCCGGGCGTTTACTTCACGGTCAGTTTCTTACGCGTTTCTTCCGGAACCTTCTTCGGCAGCGTCAGCACAAGGACACCGTTTTCATAGGCGGCGACGGCGTGCGCTTCGTCGATGTCGTGCGGCAAAGTGAAACTGCGTTGCAATTTGCCGTAATAACGCTCGGTGCGCAGAACGCGGTCGCCCTCCTTTTCTTCATGCTGGCGTTTGGTTTCTGCCGAGATCGACACCAGATTGCCGTCGATCTGCACGTCGATTTCCTCTTTTTGAGCGCCGGGAATTTCGGCATGCACAAGGTAATCATTCCCTTTTTCACTGACGTCGATCTTGATCTGCGCCAAGCCGGCCGGCGCGTTGAAATCAACAGGCCGAATGAAAAAGCCGCGGAACAAGTCATCCATATCTTTGAAAGAGTCACCCCACAACGAAGTCGTCGAACGGGGAATCAATGGGCGGTTCATATCAAGTCTCCTATGCAAAAAACAGTCTTGGCAAAAAGATGAATACACAGCGATGGCGCTAAAATCAGCAAAGCGCGCCGCTTCGGTAAATAAATAAGGGCGGTTGCGGCGGGATCAAGGGGGTAAAAATGGGAAGACAGAGATCGAAAACCATGCTGTAGAACATCGTCATCGCTGGACCAGCAAAGCACCCCGGAAAAATTAACCACAAAGAACGCAAAAAAAGGAATCTGTGCGGAATCGCTTGCCTCGCCGCCTTTTCCTCCGTACCATCGCACGCCAGAGCCTTTGTCTCCAACCTCAGGAAACGGCCGCCGATATTTTTCCGATATTCTCTGGACATCATGAGTAAAAGCCTAATCATTGCCGAAAAACCGTCCGTCGCCGCCGACATCTCGCGGGCGCTCGGTGGTTTCACCCGTCATGGCGACTATTACGAAAGCGACGACTATGTGCTTTCGTCGGCGGTTGGCCACTTGCTCGAAATCGGGATGCCGGAGGAAGAGGAAGTCAAGCGCGGCAAATGGACGTTCGCGCATTTGCCGGCGATCCCGTCGAAGTTTGAACTGAAGCCGATTGAGAAAAGCGCCGACCGGTTGAAGACGCTGCTGAAGCTGATCAAGCGCAAGGATGTGACGGCGCTTATCAACGCTTGCGACGCTGGTCGCGAGGGAGAACTGATTTTTCGCTATATTGCGAGCTACGCCAAAACCGACAAAATGGTGCTTCGCCTGTGGCTGCAATCCATGACCAAGGCGGCGATTTGTGAGGGATTTGAAGCGCTGCGCAAGGATAAAGAGATGCAGCCGCTGGCCGATGCGGCAACCTGCCGCTCGGAGTCCGACTGGCTGGTCGGTATTAATGGCACACGGGCGATGACGGCGTTCAATTCGAAATCGGGCGGGTTCCAGTTGACGACGGTGGGGCGGGTGCAGACGCCGACGCTGGCGATTCTGGTCGAGCGCGAGAAAAAAATCCGCGCGTTTGTCCCGAAACATTACTGGGAATTGATCGGCACATTTCAGGCGCAGGCTGGAGAATACACCGGTCGTTGGTTTGACGAAAATTTCAAAAAGCAGGACGATGCGCCGGATTTACGCGCCGAACGGCTGTGGAGCGAGGCGAAAGCGAAAGAGATCGCCGCGCGTTGTCTCGGCCAGGCGGCGACGGTCGAGGAGGAAACGAAACCGTCAACGCAGAATTCGCCGTTACTCTATGATTTGACGACCTTGCAGCGCGAAGCCAACACCCGCTTCGGTTTTTCGGCGCGTACGACGCTGTCGCTGGCGCAGGCGCTCTATGAAAAGCACAAGGTGCTAACTTATCCGCGCACCGACGCGCGAGCGCTGCCGGAAGATTACATCGGTACGGTCAAAGCGACGCTCAAAGTACTGGCTGACAGCAACGCTTACGGCACGCTGGCCGACGAAGTGCTGAAACAGAAGTGGGTGAAACCGAGCAAGCGTGTTTTTGACAACAGCAAAATTTCCGATCACTTTGCGATCATCCCGACGCTGGCGGCGCCGAAAGCACTGAACGAGCTGGAAGCAAAGCTCTACGATATGGTGGTGCGCCGTTTTCTGGCGATCTTTTATCCGCCGGCGGAGTTTTTGTTGACGACGCGAATCAGCCGCGTCGGCAAAGACGCTTTCAAGACGGAGGGCAAGGTGCTGGTCAGCCCCGGCTATCTGGCGGTTTACGGCAAAGAAGCGCAGGGTGACGAAGCGTCGCTGGTGCCGGTGAAAAAAGGCGAAAAGCCGATGACCGCGAATGTCGAAGTGTCGGCGCAAGTGACGCGCGCGCCGGCGCGTTATACGGAAGCGACATTGCTGTCGGCGATGGAAGGCGCCGGCAAGGCGATTGAGGATGATGAGTTGCGCGAAGCGATGCGCGAAAAAGGATTGGGCACGCCGGCGACGCGGGCGCAGATCATTGAAGGCTTGTTGCAGGAACGCTATGTGTATCGCGAAGGGAAAGAGCTGATCCCGACCGCGAAAGCGTTTTCGCTAATGACGCTGCTGCATGGGTTGGGCGTTCCCGAACTGTTTTCGCCGGAACTGACGGCTGAATGGGAATACAAGCTGGGCGAGATGGAGCGCGGCAAGATCAAGCGCGAAGCGTTCATGCGCGAGATCGTGAAGATGACCCAGCACATCGTCGGGCAAGCCAAAAATTACGAGAGCGACACCATCCCCGGCGATTTTGCGACACTGCATGAGCCGTGCCCGAAGTGCGGCGGGGAAGTGCACGAAAGATACAAAAAATTTCAGTGCATCAACGAGAAGTGCGACTTCGGTTTCTGGAAAATCATGGGCAGTCGGCAACTGGAGCCGATCGAAGCGGACATTCTGCTCAAGACGCGCGAGATCGGGCCGCTTGAAGGGTTCCGTAGCCGGTTGGGACGAGCGTTTTCGGCAAAGCTGAAGATGAACGACGCTTTTGAAGTGGTGTTCGACTTCGACAACGGCGAAGGCGACGACAGTGGCGAGCCGGTGGATTTCGGTGATCAACAGTCGCTTGGGCAATGCCCGAAATGCAAGGCGCGGGTCTTTGAGCGCGGGAGTTCTTATGTGTGCGAGAAAGCCGTCGGCGCTGAAAAGACCTGTGACTTCCGCTCAGGCCGAACGATTCTGCAGCGGGAGATTGCCCGCGAACAGATGGAGAAGTTGCTGAAAAGCGGCAAGACCGATTTGCTGCAATTCGTATCGATGCGCACCAGGCGCCCGTTTTCGGCGTACCTCGTGGTGCAGCCCGACGGCAAGATCGGTTTTGAATTCGAGCCGCGCGGCGAAGGAACGAGCGCACGTGGCGCGCGCGTTGCGGCCAAGCCGCTGCGCAGTCTCGGCGCGCACCCTGACGACGGTGCGCCAGTTGAACTTTATAGCGGCCGCTTCGGACCGTATGTGAAGCACAGTGGTGTAAATGCAACGGTGCCGGCGACGCATAATGTCGAGGTGTTGACACTCGAAGAGGCGGTCGCGTTGCTGGCGGCGAAAGAAGATGCCGGCGGCGGGGGAAAAGCTGCGAAGAAAACGGCGCGAACCGCGACAAAGACCGCGGCGAAAACAGCGGTCAAAACCGTTGCGAAGAAAGCGGTTGCAAAGAAGACGGCGTTGAAAAAAACGGCGGCGAAAGGTGCCGTCAAAAAGACGGCAAAGAAAACGACGCGCGGGTAGTAAGCTGAAACCAGGAATCAGAGGTCAGGCATCAGATTCCGTAGGGGAAGGGTTTCAAACCCTCCCTCATGTCTCACGCGGAGGCGTAGGGGCGCGGAAAAGAAAGCCCCTCCCCCCGCACGCGGGGGAAGGTTGGGGTAGGGGCGGAAAACGGCCATCTCCTCCCTTCGCCCACCCTCTTTCGCAAGCGGAGGACGGGTAAGTGGGATGGGAAAGTTCGAAAGTTTATGTTGTCAGCTATAAAACAGTAAAGGAATCATCATGTCTTACAACGAAACGCTGTTCGCGCGCGCGCAAAAAATCATCCCCGGCGGCGTCAATTCGCCGGTGCGGGCATTCCGTTCGGTCGGCGGCACGCCGCCGTTCATCGCGCGCGGCGAGGGGCCTTATCTGTGGGATGCCGATGGTTGCAAGTATATTGATTACGTCGGTTCATGGGGGCCATTGATCGTCGGGCACGCGCATCCTGAGGTGTTGCGCGCTGTAAACGACAAAGCGCGCGATGGACTTTCGTTCGGTGCGCCGACCGAAATCGAAATCGAGATGGCTGAATATCTGTGCCGTCGTTTGCCTTCGATGGACATGGTGCGGCTGGTGTCGTCGGGCACCGAGGCGACGATGTCGGCGCTGCGACTGGCGCGCGGTTTCACGGGTCGCGCCAAAATCGTCAAATTTGAGGGTTGTTACCACGGCCACAGTGATGGGTTGCTGGTGAAGGCCGGGTCGGGGCTGTTGACCTTCGGGCAGCCGTCGTCGGCGGGCGTGCCGCCGTCGATCACACAGGACACGGTGGTGCTGCCGTACAACGATCTTGCCGCCATCACAGCAGCGTTCAAAGAAGCGCCCGAAGCGATTGCCGCTGTGATCGTCGAGCCGATTGCCGGCAACATGAATATGGTCAAGCCGAAAACCGGTTTTCTCGAAGGCTTGCGGGCGTTGTGTGATCGCTACGGCGCGGTGCTGATTTTCGACGAGGTGATGACCGGCTTTCGTGTTCACCCCGGCAGCGCGCAGGGGCTTTACGGCATCACGCCCGACCTGACGACGCTGGGCAAGGTGATCGGCGGCGGGATGCCGTTGGCGGCGTTCGGCGGCAAGCGGGCGATTATGGAATGTATCGCGCCGCTGGGGCCGGTTTATCAGGCCGGAACGCTGTCCGGCAATCCGGCGGCGGCGGCGGCGGGGCTGGCAACGCTGGCGCTGACCGAAGCGCCCGGTTTTTACGACAAACTCGCAGCAGCCACGCGGGCGCTGGCGCAAGGATTGCAGGACGCGGCAAAAGCAGCGGGCGTGGCGTTTTCGGCGACCTCGGAAGGCGGCATGTTCGGGTTGTATTTCGCCGCACAGGCGCCCGGAAGCTACGCGGAGGTGATGGCTTGCGATGTTGATCGCTTCAACCGTTTCTTTCACGGCATGTTGAACGAAGGTATTTATTTTGCGCCGTCAGCGTTTGAAGCGGGGTTTGTGTCGGCGGTGCACCAGCCGGCTGACATAAACGCCACGGTGACGGCGGCGAAGAAAGTTTTTGCGACGATCCGGTAGCAAGAAAAAGAAGAATTTACGTCGAGTGGAATGTGACGGCAGAAGCCATGTTTTTGCCGATGTGCTAAACGAACCCGGGGTAAACCTGATGCTCATCAAGCGAGCCCCTTTGTCACTGCCGGTGAAATAACGGTACATGGCAAACAAGGCTTCGTGCTATGATCGAAGACTGAGAACCTTCTCTTACTAACGTGGGTACAAACGTGGACGCCAACGAGGAAGCCACAACCATTTTGATGCCGCCTCCTTCGCAGCAGGAGAGCTTGGAGTCGATGCCGGGATCGGAACCGGAGGCGAGACAAGAGCCGGCGCCGGAAGCAAAACCGGCGCCGACGCAAGAAGCAACGCCGACACCGGAATCGGAGCCGGCGCAGACAGACGTTGAAATGTTTTGCGCGCGTTTTCGATCGACGCTGGTGCTGGAGCAAGAACCTGAGCCGGAACAAGAAGCGAGGCCCATATGGGTGTCGGAATCGGAGCCGGAACAAGAGGTAAGACCCATATGGGTGCCGGAGCAAGAATCGGGGTCGGCTTGGGGGGCAGAGCCGGAACAAGAAGCAAGACCCATATGGGTGCCAGAACCAGAGCCGGAGCAAGAGGCGAGACCCGCGTGGGTGTCGGAGCCGGAACAGGAAGCAAGACCCATATGGATGTCGGAGTCAGAGCCGGAGCAAGAGATCAGACCCGCATGGGTGCCGGAGCCGGAACAAGAAGCAAGACCCATATGGATGTCGGAGTCAGAGCCGGAACCGGAGCAAGAGATCAGACCCGCATGGGTGCCGGAACAAGAGCCGGAACCGGCTTGGGGCGCTGAACCGGAGGAACAAGAACCGGAGCCGTACGCTGAGCCAACGCTGTCACCGGAGCCGCCGCCGGAAGTGAAGTCGCCAGCGAGGCTTCTGGGTGAAGCGCTGATGGCGCGCGGCAAGCTCGACGCGCTGGCGCTGGATCGCGCCCAGCGTTTGTATCAAGACACGCCCAATGAAAAATTCGCCAATCTGTTGACTACGCTGGGGCTGGTAGCGCCGATCGACGTGGCGGAAGCGCTGGCGCAGATTTACGAATTGCCGCTGGTGCGCGCTGACAGTTTCCCCGAGCTGCCGATTCTCGAAGAGCGGGTATCAACGCGTTTCCTGCGCGAAGCCAAAGTTTTGCCGCTGCACGAAAGCGAAGAAGAACTGACGCTGGCGATGGTCGATCCGAGTGACACGTTCACTGTTGAGGCGTTCACGATGGCGACTGGCAAACGCATCGTGCCGCAGGTGGCGTTGCCGTCGGAAATCGAAGCAGCGCTTGAACGCCTGTACGGCGCTGGTCGCTCGGCGGTTGGACAAATCGTCGGCGACATTGGCATCGAGACCGACGAATTCGGATTGAACGCCGACGTGCAGCAGTTGAAAGACCTGGCGTCGGAAGCGCCGGTGATCCGGCTGGTGTCGCTGATCATCACCAA
>WQUA01000020.1 GCA_009786025.1 Pseudomonadota bacterium
AAGCCGAACCAGCCCAGTGCTGGTTGATTTGACGCCGCTCAACGGCAGCAATGTCGCCACCGTTGCGGCAGGGTATAGCCATTCTTTGGCGATCGATGACCAAGGGCGTCTGTGGGCTTGGGGGACTAACTCTTACGGCCAGTTGGGCGATGGCAGCACCACGTATCGGCCAAGTCCTGTACTGGTTAATCTCTCGCCGCTCAATGGCAGCAAGGTCGTAACGGTTGCAGGAGGGTATGACCACTCCCTGGCGATCGATGACCAGGGTCGTGTGTGGGCTTGGGGTTATAATGTTTCCGGTCAGTTGGGTGACGGTAGCACCACGAATCGATCAAGCCCTGTGCAAGTCGATCTCACGCCGCTCAGTGGTAGTACGGTTGTGGCTGTAGCAGCAGGGGCAAGTCACTCTTTAGCGCTCGATGACCAGAATCGCTTGTGGGCATGGGGGAGCGGTCCGTTGGGCAACGACAACGCCACGAGCTCATTACGCCCTGTACAAGTCGATCTCTCGCCGCTCAAAGGCAGCGTGGTTGTCGCTGTTGTGGCAGGGTATGCCCACTCTTTGGTGCTTGACGACCTCGGTCGTCTGTGGGCTTGGGGTGGTAATGCTTATGGTCAGTTGGGTGACGGCAGTAATACGAATCAACTAAAGCCCGTGCTGGTTATGGGCGAACGGTTATCCGATGCCGGGAGAACCGATTTACCGGGGTACAGTGCAGGGGGGGCCGGGAAAGGATTCAGACAAGCCTATCAGGTGATAGGTTTCGGTGTTAAAGGCCGGTTTCTTTTAACCATCCGTCCGCCGCGCGGGGCTTCTGCCTTCTTCAGTGAAGGCAGCCTCGGCGCGTTAACGCAAAGCCTTGCCGCAACCGGGAACGCGAACGTTTCCGTCGATGTACAGTGCGACACTCCCGATCCGAACTGGGCAATACAGGGCGATGCCTGGCCATTGGCCGGAGCCGCGCAACTGTGGGCGGTGGACCCATTGTCGGGCGCTGCGTCGCAGTTGCTGGACGAAAAACGGCTTGCATGTCTTTCTCTGCTGAAAACAAGCAATGGAATTGCGGCGGGAACCTTCCATACGCTTTATTCGAACGGCGAAGGTCATGTATGGGCATGGGGTTCTAACTATGGTGGCGCGTTAGGCGATGGCAGTTCCACGAACCGATTAAGCCCTGTGCCTGTCGATCTCACGTCGCTCAATGGTAGTAAGGTCGTGGCTGTCTCGGCAGGGTATGGTTCTTCTTTGGCGCTCGATGACCAGGGAACCCTATGGGCATGGGGATCGAACTCTAGCGGCCAGTTGGGAGACGGCAGTCGCGCAGACAGAACCAAGCCGGTAGCAGTTGATCTGGCGCCGCTCAATGGCAGCGTGGTCGTGGCTGTTTCGACACGCTCTTTTCTTTCTTTGGCGCTAGATGACCAGAGCCGCCTGTGGGCTTGGGGTGCTAACTTTTACGGGCAGTTGGGCGACGGCAGTACTACGAGTCGAAACAGGCCAGTGCCCGTCGATCTCGTACCGCTCAACGGCAGCACGGTTGTGGCTGTCTCGGCAGGGGGAAGTCACTCTCTGGCGCGCGATGATCAAGGTCGTTTGTGGGCATGGGGGGCTAATAATTACGGGCAATTGGGTGATGGTAGTACCACGAACCGGTCGAGCCCTGTGCTTGTAGATCTTGTGCCGCTCAATGGCAGTGCGGTCGTGACTGTCTTGGCTGGTGAGGACCACTCTTTGGCAATCGATGACCAGGGGCGCCTGTGGGCATGGGGTTACAACGGTTACGGCCAATTAGGCGATGGCAGCACTATAAATCGATCAAGCCCTGTATTAGTTAACCTATCGCCGCTCAATGGTAGCAAGGTCGTGGCGGTTGCAGCAGGCTCTCAACACTCTCTGGCGCTCGATGATCAAGGCCGCCTGTGGGCGTGGGGGTATAACTATTACGGCCAATTAGGCAATGGTACTACTACGGCCCGATCAGTTCCCGTGCCCGTCGATCTCGCTCCGCTCAACGGTAGTGTGGCCGTGGCTGTTGTGGCAGGAGCACGCCACTCTCTGGCGCGCGATGATCAAGGCCGCTTGTGGGCATGGGGAGCTAACGATGATGGTCGGTTGGGCGATGGCAGCGGAAGTACCAATATGTATCGAACAAGACCGGTACAAGTCAATATGAGCATGATGAATGGCGATTAGATTCGCTTTGTTCGCTTCGCAGATGACTCTCTTCCTTATTCCTCTCCCGCTTGCGGGAGAAGAATAAGGTCAGGAGCGGGCCAGGAGCGCGGCTTGCGACTCCGTGCAGAATGACGGAGTTCCATCGCTATCCCAACTTTTTCCCCTAGTCAAATCACTTCGGAGGAAGCTCTTGAAGGGGAAGGTTTCAAAAATCAGCGCACCATCGCCAACGTGCTCCACAACGCCGCAATGAGTATCGGTTGGTGCAGCATGTAAACCCACAGGCTGCGTTGCCCCATCCAGATGAGCAAACGGGCGGTGCGGCCGGGAGGTGAGGTAATCTCTTTTCGGATCGGCAGCGAGGGTGCGATGCCGATGCCGATCAGCACGATGCCGAGCCAGGGAAAGAGCGGAACGTAATCTTCGGTGCGCGGCAATTCGGTGACGAAGCCGATCAGCGAGAGTGCGCGGGGGTTGAACAGCGGATGCGAGAAGGTGACGCCGGCCAGGACGATGATGATACCGAAGATCAGCGCAAAGCGCGGGCGAGCGGCGAACGGCCAGGCGAGTATCGAAGCGATGGCGATGAAGTGCAGCACGCCGAAGTAGATGAACGATTCGGGGAAAAGAAAATAGGTGGCGAAGCTGACGATCGCAGCACAGACGGTGATTTTGACAATGCGCAACCAGAACGATCGAGGGCTGATGTCGCGTACGCGGGCGACGAAAAGGCTGATGCCGACGATCAGCAGGAATGAGGTGATGATGAGTGTACGGGAAGTCGTCCAGACGGGACTGTGGTAAGGATCGGCTTTGATAACGCCGAACCATTGCAGATCGAAACAGAAGTGGTAAACAATCATTGCGCACAGCGCCAGCCCGCGGCTGATGTCGAGCCAGGGGAGACGGCGGGAGGCCGTTGGTCTGTTCATGTGGTGCGCTTGTGCATCAGTTGATCATCTTTCTTCTGGCTGTTGGGGGGCTATCTCCCACCCCTTCAGGGCGCCTCCTCCCGCAAGTGGGAGAGGAGAAGTTCATTTCATTTCCAGAACGTAGCTACCCTGCGCATCCGGTTTGCCGGCGGTTGATAGCAGTTGCCGCAGCGCTTCCGGCGTATTGGGATGCGGCGTAATTTTCAGTGTGCCTTGCGCCGGTTTGCCGGAAGCGTCGGTTTGAAAATCACCATTGAGTGAGATAGCGCCACCTTCGTTGCTGATGATGCCGCGACTGCCTTGTTGGCCGCTGTCGATGTTGAAAGCGACGTTGCCGAGATCGACTGGTATTTCATGAAACACCATTTGCGCATTTTGCCAGCGCCCCGAAATATGTCCCTCCTGATTTTTTTCCTGCAACAATAAAGACGGCGCGTCGATGATGAGCGTTCCTTCCATGGCTTGCACGGCTTCCGGCGGCAGCATGGTTTGCAGTACAGCAGCCGAGGTGTGCAGTGACAAGCCGTCAAGCCCGATTCCTTTTTTGCTGAGGGTCAGCATGCCGGTCAGGCGCGGCGTGGTCTCGTCGGCAAGCAAGCGCCAGCGCGCCGCGCCGTTGAGCAGAGCGGATGGTTCAAAGCGCCAGCGTAGCGGCGCAAGCACGGCTCCCTGTGTATGCGTCAACATGCCGCTGCCGTTCCACAGTGTTCCGGTAGTCTCAGCGAGCCGCCATTTGCCGTTCGAGGCGCGGTCGAGACCGCTGTCGAGCAGCGACGCCGGCGCGAAAAAAATCAGTGCGGCGACGATAAGCAACAGGGCGGCAAAAATTTTCAGAAACGTGCGCATGATGAAGGCCAGATGAATTTCAAGGAGAAGGGCGGGCGAGGGTGAGTTCGGCGCGCAGTTGTCCGGTCGCAGCGCCGGTCAGCGGCGTTAAGGTAGCAGTAGTCACATAAAAATGTTCTTCGCGCTGCAATGCTTCGAGCCATTGTGCGAGGGCATCAAGCGACACCGCCGAAAAGGTGAGGGAGGCGGTGCTTTGCCCGGTGTTTTGTTTAACATCGAGCGCCACGATGGCGGCGGCAATATTGAAGCGCGCCGCAGCGCGCTGAATGGCGGCGCGAGGGTCGGCGGTGGCAGGCGCGGAAGTTTGGCGACTCAGGCCGGCGCTTTCACTGAACTGTTGTTGCGCTTGTTCGAGTTGCGCACGAGCGGGCGGCAGTTCGCGTTGCAGTTGTTGCAGGTGTCGCGTCAACGGCAACCAGAGCCACAACCACAACAAAGCAACGACGACGAGCACGGCCAGCGCGATGATGATGTGCCGCTCACGACGCGGGCGCTGCTGCCAGCGCAGACGCCAACGCTCGAAGGTGTGCGGCACGGCGGTCATGGCATGTTCTCCTGCGCTTGAATACGCAAGCGATAGCCGGAGGCAGTGTTGCCGCTCATCGCTTGCAGGCCTGCGCGGCGCAAATTCGCCTCCAATGTTTTTTGCGCGGCTGCATCGAGTGAGGTGCATTCAAATGTCCAGGCGCGATCGGCATAGACGGCGTTGCGGAGCGTATTTGGCGGCAACACTTGCAAAGACGGCGCAGCGCGCGCTAGCAGCGGCAACGCATCGTCGGGCGCAGTCAATCCGGCACGGTGACGCGCGTCGGCGTAGGCGCGCGCCCATTGCGCCGGAATCGTCGCTGTATTTTTTTCTGCGGGAAGGTTGGCCTCACTCGCCAATGTTTGCCAACCGCGCGAGATTTGCCAGCGTTGCCACAATAACGAACCCCAGGCGGCGGCGGTGGCGACAACATGCAACGTCAGCGCAATGCCGATCAGCAGCGCGGCGATGCGCCAACCGCTGCTTGAGCGTGGTGATGCCGATGTCGCAGGTTCAATTTGAGGCAGAAGTTCGGTTGCTTGGGAAAACAGCACCGGGTCAGCCTGCGCCCAACGCCAGGGCGGTTCGACGGTGAGGCGGCAAACTTTGTTGGCCTGTTGCCATGAGGAGAGGACTTCGGCGGGCAGGGCCGCGTGGATGTGCAATGTTTTGGGCGGTGCGGTTTCGGCGGACAGCGCCAGCGCCAGTTCGGTGGGTAATGTTTTTTGGTTTGCATTGTTTGCTCCCCTCTCCCCCTGTGGGAGAGGAGGAGAGGGGTGAGCCGGAACCCTATCCCTGCCCCAACCCTCTTCTTGAAGGGAAGAGAGCGCGGCAGAAGGAAGGTCGAGCGCAGCGATGTCAAGCGCGAAAGCGCTGCCACCGTTATTACTGCTGCGACGTACAAAGCCGCGTCCTTCCGGCGACACGCACCAGTGCCAGACATCGGCGGCGGTTTCGATCAATTCTGCTTCGCTGAACGCACGTTCAATGCCGAGTTTTCGCAACGCTTCCAACAATGTCTGTTCGACCAGCACGACGCGTACCCAACCATTGCGCTGTTGTGAGCCGATGGTGATTTGCTGTGCGGACAACGGGGTCGCCAGCCGGTCTTCAAGTTGTAGCCGAATAGCGCCGTCGAGACGCGACGCTGACAACGGCGGCAGTTTGAACGCCATCAGCGGTGCAAGATCGGCGGCAAGCACGGCCTCACGTTTGGCGCCGTGCGGCCAGTGTTCGGCGGTGCTGTGCCCTTCGCGGAAACAGACGCCGTGTGCATCAAACAGCGCCCAAGCGAAGGCGCGGCTGGTAGCGGGAGGGGCGTCAAAGAAAATACGAAGGGTGGTCATGGGAATTCAGCCAAGGACGACAAATCCCAACCCCATCTCATCTCTCCCCTTGAAAGGGAAGGTGTTGGTTTCCCCTCTCCCGGCCTTCGACCACTCTCTCCCGCTTGCGGGAGAGAGGGAAGGGCGACACACCAGTACCCCTCTTCCATTTGTGGGAGAGGAGTGGGGGAGAGGGCAGTCGGGGCGTAAAGCATGCAAGGACTGTTTCAGAAATAGTGATAACCAATCATTCTACCGTTTTCCAGACGATTTCCGGCCAGCGTTTGGGTTCTCGGCGCAGCAATGCCTGCGCTTGTGCGCGGGCGTCGCCCTGGCGGGCGCGGACAGTGACCAGGAAATAGCGGCTGCCGACGCCGATCCCATCTTCGTTAAGTAAACGGGTATCGGGCGGCAGACGGCGGCGGAATTCTTCCAAAGAATAAAAAGGGCGCTTGTCACGTTCTGCCAGGATTTTGTTGAGATCATCATCGCGGATATCGGCAAAGATCGCTTTCAGTGTTCCACGTTCCGCTGTGTTGACGTTGAGCGGCGTCGGCTCCGGCAAGGTGATGAGGTGAGGCGCCAGCCTGGCCATCGCGGTAGCGGGTAAGGCAAGATCGCTGAGATCGAAGAGCGGTGGTAGCGTGAGAGATGCAGAGCTTGGGCTGGAAGGATTGTCGAAATCAAGGCCTGCAAGATAATAATGGAAGAGCGCTTGACGCGTGTTGTCGTCGAGTTCCAGTTGGCGGCACAGGCGGTTGAAGCGCTCGACATCGGCGCGTTTTGAGCGGGAGGTAGGCAGCAAATTGTTGAGATTGAAACGGCCCTGCAGGTCGGTAATGCGGCCTTCGATGAAGCCGTTTTCAATTGGCGTTGGCGGCAGCGGGAACGCCCAGGATTCTTTCAGATGAACAATGGCATCACTGCGGCGCGCATCCTGAAAGAGAATATGGCGCGCCCATTGCACGCCGGCGTCGGCCAGCGCCTGTGCCTGTGCATGATCGCGCTGCGCCTCAACACCGGCCAGCCAGCGTTGCTCGTTGACGATCAGCGTGACGGCGACGGCAGCAGCCAGCGTCGCGATCAGCATAGCGATGATCAACGCGCCGCCACGATGGAAAGAGACGTTTTTCATCGCGGCTTTCATTGCAGTACGAACAAGCGTTCGACCACAGCGCCGTCGGCAGCGGCCAGTTGTATGCGCACGGCGCGCGGCAACGCCGCTTCGCCTGTTGTTTTGTTAGTGGGCGGCCATTCGTCGATCCAGTCGCCGTTTTGCCTCAGGTAATCGAGTCGGAAATAGGCGAGGCCGTCGAGCAACAGATAGCGTTGCGGCTCGGCGTTCGGCGCGTTGTCGAACGCTGGCCAGTAAAGCAGTTCGAGGGCGCCGCCGTTATCGTTTTTCTGCCAGACGTAAGCCATTCGCTGCCCATGCACGGAGCTGACGGTGGTCGGCAAACCCGGCGCGGCGCGGGCGAATTGCAGTTCGACGCGACGCTGCGATTCGTGTTGCCCCGACCAGGGCGGCAACGTGCGTTTTCCTTCGGCAAGCGAGCGCGGCAATGCTTGCCGGATGTCGGCCTCGAACCGGGTAAACACTTGCTCGATGGCGCGCCAGTGCGCGGCCTCTTGCGTCAGCCGCAGTTCACCGTCGGCCAACGCAGCGGTGGCGCGGTAAGCCAGCACCGAAATCACCGAGAAAATCATCAGCGCAATCAGGATTTCGACCAGCGTAAAACCACGTTGCGCCTTCATCGTGCATCCCTCGCCTCAGGCTGTGGTGGAATACCGAGGTAACTGTTCAGCCGCGCCAGTTCGTAATTGGGTGTTTGTGTTTCAACAACGCGAATGTCGATCTTGCGAA
The DNA here is from genome assembly GCA_009786025.1 of Pseudomonadota bacterium. Taxonomy (GTDB): domain Bacteria; phylum Pseudomonadota; class Gammaproteobacteria; order Burkholderiales; family Casimicrobiaceae; genus UBA931. The sequence continues at coordinate 7,670 of WQUA01000020.1, forward strand.
AGGCAGGGTTGGGTGTGAAGCTGATGGTTTGCTGCCAAACAAATGCGATACCGGCTTGCGATACCTGCCCCTGAACCGTACCGGCGGACGGCAGTTCGGGCAACAGTTGCGCTTCGGCCAAACGATTTTCCGCGACCCACAACGCCAGCGTGCGCAACTTCAATTGATTGGCGTTATCGGCGCTTTGGTTCAGTGCGCGCAGTCCGGCGGCCAGCGCGACGGCGACGATGGTGAGCGCGACGAGAACTTCGATCAGGGTGAAGCCATGATTTTTTCCACGTTTCCCCTGCGGGAGAGGAGCTGGGGGAGAGGGGGGGGTTAAAAATTCATCCCCACCCCAATCCTCCCCTTGAAGGGGAAGGCTTTGGGTCGAAGCCGTTTTGACAATCGGGTGTTTCATCGCGCGGCTTCCGATGCTTCCGGCAATATCGCGGAAATGCGCCCCAGCGGATCGCTGTTCAAACGGAGAGACCAGTCGGCGCCGCGAAGTTCGAGCGCGTAAGGTTCAAAGCGCCCCGATGGCAGCAACGGCACGATGGCGTCGGCGGCAAGCGGTTGACCGGCGTAATACAGTGGACGCAACGTGAACTCGCCGGACAATCGGTGCGCGGTCAGCGGTGCATCGTCGGTGACGACACGCCAGGAAACGCCTTTTCCCGCGTCTTCGGGGATACTCCAGAAACGCCAGCCGTGATTGCCGGGGAGCGCTGAAACGCCGACGATTTCATGGCGAAAACGGGCGCGGTCGGCGGCGTATTCGAGCGCGCCGGTGAGACGCTGCGCTTCGCGTTGCAGCGTGCCGCGCTCATCGTTGCCAACGGTTAACGTAATCAATCCGGCGGCGATCGCCAGAACGACCAACACGATGAGGATTTCGAGTAGCGTAAAGCCGGAATGATTATTCACGCGAAGCCACGAAGGCGCGAAAAACAAGAAAGGAAATGCTGGTGGAGGGCAGATTGTCGCTGCGCCATTATCGGTACGTTCTGCCCGTAGGGGAGGCAGCCTGCCTCCCGCTTCTGCATGAACGATATACCTCGGGCGGGTTTGAAGCCCGCCCCTACGATGGCCCGCTTTCGCGGGAATGGCGAGTTTCTGATCCCTGATGGTTACAACTCCCACGATCCAATATCGGCATCATTGCCTTCGCCGCCGCTTTTACCGTCGGCGCCGAAGCTGAACACGTCGATCTCGCCATGCAAACCGGGATTCAGGTATTGGTAGGGGTTTCCCCAAGGGTCCGGGGGCAGACGTTCCAGATAGCCGCCCGGCTTCCAGTTGGGTGGTTCCGGCGGGGTGGCGGGGCGCGCCACCAGCGCGTTCATTCCCTGTTCGGTGGTCGGGTAGCGCTGATTGTCGAGCCGGTAAAGTTTCAGCGCATTCATCAAGGTACGGATGTCGGTTTTGGCGGCGGTAATGCGAGCCTGCTCATCACGCCCTATGAAGTTGGGAACGATCATCATTGCCAAAATACCCAGAATGACAACGACCACCATGATTTCGATCAGGGTGAAGCCACGCGAATAGCGGGCAGGCAAAGGGGGGGAGGAAGGCGCTGTATTCATTCGGCGATTATAACCATATCAGGGATCAGAGGTCAGGGGGCAGATATCAGATGTCAGGAATCAAAAAAATCTCATCTTACGCGAAGGTACGAAGAAAGGTGCGCTTTTCTCCACGCTCCTGCATGAGTGATTTCTCGGATTCTGTGACTCCGCTTCGCTTTGCGCAGAATGACACTCGCCTTCGCACGCCCCGCGCGTTCCGCGTGAAATCAGGAATCGGAGCATTTCTGAAAAATAGCGAAACGCTTTAAAATGCCACAATGAAGAAAGCGTACGTCATCCGAAGCCTGTGGGCTATCGTGGCGCTGGCTCTGTTAGGGTTAGCGCTTTTGGTATGGGGCTGGCGGCAACCGCTGCTGCTGCCGTCGCAGCCGTATCTGTTGACCGTTCCGAAGGGTGCTACACTCAATCAGGTGGCGGCGATGTTGGCGCGCGACGGCGTGCTGTGGCATCCCTGGCAGTTGACGATGCCGGCGCGGGCGCAGGGAAAGGCGACGACGATCAAAGCGGGGCGGTATCGTTTTGAGGGCGAGATGACGGTAGCCGCGCTGCTGCAAAAGCTGGTGGATGGCGTTACGGTGCCGGTGGTGGTCACGATCACGGAAGGTTCGACGTTCGCTGATTTGAAACGGTTGTTGCACGATCAGCCGGATATTGTTAACACGCTGCTTGATGCGCCGGACGCGCAAATCCTTCAGGTGGTCGGCGCTTCTGAGACGTCGCCGGAAGGGCTGTTTTTTCCTGATACCTATCACTTTGCTGCAGACAGTGATGATGTTGCCGTGCTGAAAACGGCGTATCAGGCGTTGCAGACGCGGCTGGACGACGGTTGGGCAAAGCGTCAGGAAGGGTTGCCTCTGGCGACGCCTTATGAGGCGCTGATTCTGGCGTCGATTGTCGAGAAAGAAACGGGGATTGCTTCCGACCGGCCGTTGATTGCATCGGTGCTGATGAACCGGCTCAAACTCGGTATGCGTTTGCAGGTCGATCCGACGGTCATCTATGGGATGGGCGCGCGTTTCGACGGCAATTTGCGACGCCGCGATCTGGAGGCGGATACGCCGTACAATACGTACACCCGCGACGGCTTGCCGCCAACGCCGATTGCATTGGTGTCGCAGGCGTCGCTCGATGCGGTGCTACAACCACCGGACACGAAATATCTGTATTTCGTGTCGCGTAACGATGGCAGCGGCAGCAGCGAATTTTCAGAAACCCTGGATCAGCACAACCGAGCTGTGGCTCGTTATATTTTGAAACGCCGTTCTTGATCATGTCTGTTCTTCCCCGCTTCATCACGCTCGAAGGCATTGACGGCGCCGGCAAAAGCACGCACATCGACTGGCTGGCCGAAACGCTGTGGCAGCGCGGTATCAACGTCGTCGTCACCCGTGAGCCGGGCGGTACGGCATCGGGCGAACAATGGCGCGAGCAGTTGCTGCACGAAAAGATGACTCGCGAAACGCAGACGTTATTGATGTTTGCGGCGCGTAGCGAACATCTGGCGCAAGTGATTCGGCCGGCGCTGGCGCGCGGCGACTGGGTACTATGCGATCGCTTTACCGACGCGACGTATGCGTATCAGGGCGGCGGGCATGGCGTGTCCACGGATACGATCACCCATCTTGCGCACTGGTTGCACGGCGATTGTATGCCCGATCTGACTTTGCTTTTCGATGTGCCATTGGGGGTTTCTCAACAGCGCTTGCAAGCAGGAGGCAGGACGCTCGATCGTTTTGAGCGTGAGCCGGAAGGCTTCATGCAGCGGGTGCGCGAGGCTTATCTTGATCTCGCCCGGCAAGCGCCACAGCGCTATCGGGTAATTGATGGCAGAAACAGTATCGACGCGATTCGTGATGAGTTGCGCGGTATTGTGAATGCTTTGTTTTAGAGAAGTTTTGGTTTTGCCGTGTATTTTTTTGCGCCGTTATCCCCCCACCCTAACCCTCCTCTGTACGCGGGGGTGGGAACGAGGCTCCTTCCCCCGCTTGCGGGGGAAGGCTGGGATGAGGGTAGCAATACCAAAGCAGTGTACGTAACTGAATCGAAAACGCGCTAAACACGATGGCACGCTCCCGAAAATCCGTCGAGGCCGAAGAAGAAGCGCTGGCGCCGTTCTTCGAATGGCAGGACGCCTATCCCTGGCAGCACGCGGCGTTACAGGCGCGCTTGCAGCAACGAGCCTCTTGGCCACAGGCGCTATTGATTTACGGTGCGGTGGGAATCGGCAAGCGGGTGTTGGCGCTTAACGCGGCGCGGGCGTTGCTGTGCGAAGGAGCGCAGAGAGCGCGGGGCGAAGCGTGTGGGGTCTGCGAAAGTTGCCATTATGTAGAGATCGGGCAGCATCCCGACTTGATGTTGATCGAACCGCTCGAACGCGACCCGTCGGGCGAGATCAAGGTGCTGGACGCGGTTCCGGTCGATGCGATTCGCCGGTTGATCGAATTCATGCAAGTGACCAGCCATCGCGGGCGCGCCAAAGTGGCAGTGATCGTTCCGGCGGAGCAGATGAACGCGGCGGCGGCCAATGCGTTGTTGAAAACGCTCGAAGAACCGCCGGCCGGAAGCGCCCTGATGCTGGTGGCGCAACAATGGCAGCGCCTTCCGGCGACAGTCTTGAGTCGTTGCCAGCGCTGGGCGGCGCCTTACCCATCGACTGAGGAAGCACTGGCGTTTTTGCGCGAGGAAGGGGTTGACGGGGCGGAGCAGTTGCTGGCGCAGACTGGCGGCGCGCCACTGGCGGCGCTCGAGCGCTTCGACCCCGAACAGCAGGTATTGCGGCAAGATTGGCAGAAAGCGCTGGCGCAGCCGCATCGGTTGTCGCCGTACGTGGTGGCGCAGGCTTGGGCGGGCGGCAGCCGCGATGACAACAAACGGCGGCTGGCGCAGTTCATTGAAGCGCTGATAGGCTGGACGACCGACTTGGCGCGGATTCATAGCGGCGGCGCGGCGCGTTACCATGCTGACTGCCAGAAAATGTTGCAACCGTTGGCGGCGGCGGTAGCACCGTCGGCACTTTTCCTTTATTATCGTTCCCTGTTACAGCAGCGCCGTTGGTTGAACCATCCACTACAGCCGCGGCTGGTGGTGGAAGCGTTGTTGATTGAATACCGCGCATTGTTTGCCCATCGGCAAACGCGGTAAGCCCATTTTTTAAGGAAGCGTCTTATGTCAGAACAAGCCGCCCCGCGGGGTGTCGTATTACCGGTCAACATTCCTTCGCGCTCGGCGTTGTACGCGGCCTACATGTCTTTTGTCAAAGGCGGCGGGATGTTTATCCCCACCAGCAAAAAACACAATCTTGGCGAAGAGGTGTTTCTATTGTTGACGATAAAAGATGTGCCTGACCGATTGCCGGTTCAGGGTAAAGTGATTTGGGTGACGCCTGAAACCTTGCAGGCTGGCCGCATCAAAGGGATCGGTGTGCAATTTGCCGATAATGAAGCGGGGCAAAAGGCGCAGAAGGTCATTGAAAAAATGCTGGGACGTCACCTGGCGTCTGACCGACCAACGCATACGCTTTGATCAGGGGCCAGAGGTCAGATTCTCCCAATTTGTCATTCTGTGCGAAGCGAAGCAGAGCCGCAGGATCCAGAAAAAGCATCAAGGACACAGGCATTTGCATAAGTATGGCGTCATTGCGAGTGAAGCGAAGCAATCCAGAGAACTCTTTCATGCGGAGACGCAAGAGCGCGCGGAGAAACAACTCTTCTCTCTCGCTTGTGTGAGTGGGCGCATTTCTCTGATTTCTGATTCCTGACACCTGATCTCTGATCCATGTTCATCGACTCGCATTGTCACCTCGATTTCCCTGAATTCGCTTCGCGGCTGGATGAAGTTCAGGCGGCGATGCGTGCGGCCAACGTCACCCATGCGCTGTCTGCTGGAGTGGCGTTGGCGACTTTTCCGGCATTGCTGGCGTTGGTTGAGACGTATTCGAATTTGTATTGTTCCGTTGGGTTGCATCCGGGCGTTGATGAAAACACAGCAATCGGCGGCGATAAATTGCTGTGCGAGTTGCTGCATTATTCGGCCTCGCCGAAAGTGGTGGCGATCGGCGAGACCGGCCTTGATTATTACCATGTACCGCGCGAAGCGGAATGGCAGCGGGAGCGTTTTCGCACTCATATTGCGGCAGCGTGCACCGCCGGAAAACCGCTGATTGTGCACATGCGCGACGCGACCGAAGACACGTTGCGCCTTTTACGCGAAGAAGGCGCTGACCGCGTCGGCGGCGTGATGCACTGTTTTACCGCAGACTGGGCCGCTGCCGAAGCGGCGCTGGCGTTGGGATTTTATCTTTCGTTTTCGGGTGTGGTGACGTTCAAAAACGCGAAGGCGGTGAAAGAAGCGGCGCAGCGCGCACCTCTGGATCGGTTGCTGATTGAAACCGACAGCCCGTATCTGGCGCCGGCGCCATATCGCGGTCGTTATCCCAATCAGCCGGCCTGGGTGGTGCATGTTGCCGAAGAGATCGCTTGTTTGCGCGACATGCCGCTTGATGAAGTGGGGCGGGTAACTTCCGCCAATTTTTTCCGGTTGTTTCACGGCTGTTCCAACCCAATGCAGGCAGGAGATCAAAGAGATGCGTAAAAGTGTGAAGGTTGCAGTATTGGTTATTAGCGTTTTGGCTGGAAATTATGCTGTCGCGCAATCGCCATCGACGAAAGAAGTACTGGAACGTCGTGCCGCTGTGCAAAAGGAGGAGCAACAGCGCGCTGATCAGAAGAATGAAACCTATACGCAGTTCCTGACGGCGATCAAAGAGAACCGCGCCGACGATGTAGCGGCGATGATTAAGAAAGGCCTTGACCCGGAGATGTCCGACCAGAACGGTGAGCCGGTGCTGCTGCTGGCCGCGCGTCAGGGCAATACCGACGTGGCCGAAGCGTTGCTGCGGGCGGGCGCCAAGATCGAAAAGACCAGTGCGTACGGCGACACCGCGCTGATGGTGGCGGCGCTGAACGGGCAGCGCCGCATGGTTGAATTCCTGATCAAGAATGGCGCCGAGGTCAATCGCAAAGGATGGACGGCGCTGATTTATGCGGCGACCGGCGGGCAGGATGAGATCGTTGACCTGTTGCTCGATTATCTGGCCGATATTGACGCACGGGCGCCGAATGGTACGACGGCGCTGATGATGGCGGTACGACAGGGCAACGTTTCGACCGTCAAGATGCTGATTGACCGCGGCGCTGACGTCAACCTGCGTAATGAAACTGGCGCTTCGGCGATGGATTGGGCGAAGCGCGGCGGCAATTCGGTGATTGTCGATTATTTGCGGCGAGCGAAGGCGCAGTAGCCAAGGAAGCAGAATTTCGTCATTGCGAGCGCGAGCGAAGCAATCCAGGGAATCGGTGCTTCAAGCAACACCGTATTGCTTCGTCACTTCCTCCTCACCATGGCGTCGGCAACCGACTCGATACCAGGAAGGTAGAGCGACAAATGCGGGAGATGACCCAAGAGAGGTTTAAAAAAATTATGAACGCTTGCAAGTCGGCTTGCATTGTCTTTTATCTTGCGTTTTATTTTGGCGGGGCTTATGGTGTTTGCTTTGCAGGATAAGCACCATTTTAACGTTGGCGCTTTGGATCATCGGCGCCATCCCGTATATTGCTTATTACACGGTTGTTCCTTTTTTCATTGAAAAGGTATTGAAGTTCAGAATCAAAGGCCCTGATGCTTGATTCCTGAAACTTGGTCCCACAACTGTTTCGGCGCATCAATAATGATATCGGCTCCCCAGCTTTCGATGGGTTTGTCGCCGAGATAACCCCAGCGCACAGCGATGGCGCGCTGATAATCGGCGGCGCGGGCAGCGTCGATGTCGCGATGATCGTCGCCGACGAACCAGCATTGTTGCGGCGCGATTCCGATGGTTTGCGCGGCATGAAGCAGCGGCAACGGGTGGGGCTTGGCGTAGGCGGTGGTATCTCCCGAAACGGCACAGGCGGCGCGGTGGTCCAAACCGAGGTGGGCGAGAACGGGCGCGGTGAAACGCTGGTGTTTGTTGGTCACGATGCCCCAGGGCAGGCCGCGGTTTTCGAGGTTTTCGAGCAGCGTTTCGATGCCGGGAAAGAAGCGGACATGGTCGGTAAGGTGTGAAGCGTAATAGGCCAGAAACAAGTCGCGTGCGCGCTCAAACGCGGCGTCCTCCGGCTTCAGATTTAACCCGGCTTGAAGCAGTCCAGCAGCGCCGCGAGAAGCGAAAGTACGAAGCCGGGAAGCCGGTAATGGCGGCAGATCACAGAGATGTTGGCGCACATGGTTCAACGACGCGGCCAGATCATCGGCGGTGTCGATCAGTGTGCCGTCCAGATCGAAGAGCAGGGCAAGGGACATGAGAAAGCAGCCTTAAAAGAAAGCAGGAAAATGGAAATATTTAGAGCAGCTTTGGCTTTTCGTGTATTTTCCTGAACTGTTTCCCCTCATCCTAACCCTTCCCTGCAAGCAGGGGGGGAGCGGAGCCCTTCCTCATATGCGGGGGAAGGTCGGGATGGACAGCAAGCAAAATGTATGTGATTAAATCAAAAGCCCCGCTTGCGGCGGGGCTTTTGACGGTCAAGACAGTCAACAAGTCTCAGCGGCCATTATTGCTTGGCTACGCCTTTGACTTCCACTTCGACGCGACGGTCAGGCGCCAGGCAAGCGATTAGTTGCTTGCGGTTCTTTTGCTGGCATTTGTTGCCGGTGACCGGTTGCTTCAGGCTCATGCCCAAGCTCTCGATGCGGTCGGTTGGCACGCCCTTGGAAACGAGGTAGGCGCGAACAGCCTCAGCCCGACGCTCGGAGAGCTTCTGGTTGTAGGCGTTGGAACCGATACGATCGGTGTGGCCGGTGACCAGTGCCAATTCGATCTTCGAGAGTTCCGGCAGCTTGGCGATGATTTCGCGGTCGATCGCGGCTTTACCTTCCGGTTTCAGCACGGCTTTATCGAAATCGAACAGCGCTTTCGAGGCCAGCGAGATCTTGCGCACTGTCGCAGCCGGAGGCGTCGGCGTGGGATCCGCGGGTTTCGGAGTAGCCTCCGGGGTCTTCGGCGCGGCTTCCGGAGTCTTTGGCGTTTCTTTCTTCACCAGATCGGGATCGCAGCCGGCAACAGCCATGGACGGAGTCCAGTAACCGGTGCGCCAGCACAAGGTATCTTCGATGCCTGGCTTGGCGCCGTAGGAACCGCTGCGCCAGATATTGGCTTCAGGAGTGCCATAACCAAACATGGCATAGCCGCTGTTTTTCGGATCGGCTTGCGCCATCGACGCAGTAGATGCCAGCGCAGCGCTGGCAAGTACTAAAGACATAACAAACACACGAGGTTTCATTGAATTACCCCTTTTCGGTAAAGAGTTGAGAATGATCATGGTTTAACGGGTTTCGGTTCACAACTTCCGGCTATAGCAAAAACCCCTAAGGTTCTAAAATGACCCCCCAAGGCAAGCCACAGCTTAAAGAAGCCATACTGCTTACTATACCATAATCGCCTGCTGTGGCGATAACCCGGAACCCTCGGTCGGCTGAAACAAGATGTGGGCGTAACATCCATACAACACCACAGGCTATGGTGTAAAATATAACGCTTTGAAACCATTTCGCCACAGTGTTGACGGATGGTTTTTGGTATTTAAGCGCCGGATGGGCGCGCGGCGGGGTTCTCCGCTCCTGAAAGGCTGTTTTGATGATGGATTTGTTTGCCAAGGAAACGCTACCGGTCAGTCTTGAGGCCGAGATGCGGCACTCGTACCTCGACTACGCGATGAGCGTGATCGTTGGGCGGGCGTTGCCGGATGTTCGCGACGGCTTGAAGCCAGTGCATCGGCGGGTGCTGTTCGGGATGCACGAGACCAACAATGTCTGGAATCGTCCTTATGTGAAATGTGCCCGCGTCGTCGGCGAAGTAATGGGCAAGTTTCACCCGCATGGCGATTCGGCGATTTACGATACGCTGGTGCGGATGGCGCAGGATTTCAGCCTGCGTTATCCGCTGATCGACGGGCAAGGGAATTTCGGCTCGGTTGACGGCGACAGTGCGGCGGCGATGCGCTATACCGAGTGCCGCTTGCAGAAAATCACCAATGAACTGACGGCGGATATCGAAAAAGAGACCGTCGATTTTGTACCCAATTACGACGGCAAGGAGCAGGAACCTTCGGTGTTGCCGGCGCGGCTGCCCAATCTGCTGGTTAACGGTTCTTCCGGGATCGCGGTCGGGATGGCGACCAACATTCCGCCGCACAATCTGAAGGAAGTGATCAATGGATGTCTGGCGGTGCTCAAAAATCCGGAGACTTCGATCGATGAGTTGATGACCTACATTCCGGCGCCGGATTTTCCGACCGCCGGCTTTATTTATGGGTTGGAGGGTGTCAAAGAGGGCTATCGCACCGGACGTGGTCGGGTGGTGATCCGGGCGCGAACGCACATTGAAGACCTGGACAAAGGCAATCGGCAGGCGATTATCGTTGATGAGATTCCCTATCAGGTCAACAAGACCAATTTGCTGACGCGAATCGGCGAATTGGTTCGTGAGAAAAAGCTGGAAGGTATTTCGGAACTGCGCGATGAGTCGGATAAGTCCGGGATGCGCGTGGTTATCGAACTGAAGCGCGGCGAAGTTGCCGAGATCGTTCTCAACAATCTGTACAAGCTGACGCAGCTGCAGGACAGCTTCGGGATGAACATGGTAGCGCTGGTCAACGACCAGCCGCGGTTGCTGAATCTGAAGCAATTCCTTGAACATTTCCTGCTGCATCGCCGCGAAATCATTGTTCGGCGCACCCGTTTTGAACTACGCAAGGCGCGCGAACGCGGCCATATTCTGGAAGGATTGGCGGTTGCGTTGTCCAATGTCGATGAAATCATCGCATTGATCAAGGCGTCGCCGACGCCGCCGGAAGCCAAAGCAGCGCTGATGGCGAAAACCTGGCGTTCGCCGGTTGTCGAGGAAATGCTGAAACGGGCGCAGGCCGATGCAGCGCGCCCCGAAAATCTGGCGCCGGAATTCGGCTGGCAGGAACGCGGTGGTTATCAACTGTCCGAAGAACAGGCGCAGGCGATTCTTGAATTGCGCTTGCAGCGCTTGACCGGGCTGGAGCAGGACAAGATCACCGGCGAGTATCGAGAAGTGATGGCGACGATTGTCGATTTACTCAACGTGCTGGCGACGCCGGCGCGGGTGACGCAGATCATTGAGGCCGAATTGACAGCGATCCGCGATCAGTTCGGCGACAAGCGTCGTTCGGAAATCATTGCGCAGGGCGAAGACATTTCGATTGAAGATTTGATCGCGCCGGAAGACATGGTGGTGACGTTGTCGCACAGCGGCTATATGAAGTCACAACCTGTCGCCGAATACCGTTCGCAACGACGAGGTGGGCGCGGCAAGCAGGCGACGGCGACCAAAGAAAACGATTTCATCGAACGGATGTTCATCGCCAACACCCACCATTACATTCTGTGTTTCTCGAACCGTGGGCGGGTATATTGGCTGAAAGTTTATAACGTGCCGCAGGGCGGACGGTCGTCGCGCGGCAAGCCGATTGTCAATCTGGTGCCGTTGGCAGATCGTGAAAAAATCACGGCGATTCTACCGGTGCCAGAGTTTTCCGAAGACCGTTACGTGTTCATGGCGACGGCCAAGGGTACGGTCAAGAAGACGCGGCTTTCCGATTTTTCGCGGCCACGTCCTTCCGGCATCATTGCGGTCGATCTGGCCGATGGCGATTATCTGATCGGCGCGGCGCTGACTGACGGCAAGCACGATGTGATGTTGTTCAGCTCCGGCGGCAAGGCGGTACGTTTCGATGAAAACGATGTTCGTCCGATGGGGAGGACGGCGCAGGGTGTGCGCGGGATGCAGCTTGGCAAAGGGCAAAACATCATTGCACTTTTGGTGGCAGAAGACGAAACGCAGGCTGTGCTGACAGCGACCGAGAACGGCTACGGTAAACGCACGCCGATCATTGAGCATACGCGACACGGGCGTGGCACCAAAGGAATGATTGCCATCCAGCAATCCGAACGCAATGGTCAGGTGGTGACTGCCGCGCTGGTGCGTGAGGAGGACGAGGTGATGCTGATCTCGACCGGCGGCGTGCTGATTCGCACCAAAGTGGCGTCGATTCGTGAGATGGGACGCTCAACCCAGGGCGTGACCCTGATCAATCTCGGCGAAGGCGAGAAACTCGCCGGTCTGGAACGGGTTGAAGAGCAGGAAGACGGCGATTTGCTGGATGAATGATCCGGCGATCGTGGATTAGATATCGGTGATCGTCGGAGCGTTTTGTTTTGGCGCCGTGAAAAAATGTTGGCGCTATGGTAAATTGTCCGGTCTTATAACCTTGTGAGTGAGTGCGTCATGGCGCGAGCGTGGAACTTTTGTCCTGGCCCGGCAACATTGCCGGAAGAAGTGTTGACTCGAGTGCAGGCCGATCTGCTGGACTGGCAAGGCAAGGGCCTTTCCGTGATGGAAATGAGCCATCGCAGCGAGGAATTTCTCGGAATCGCGGCCAAAGCCGAACGTGATCTGCGCCAACTCATCGGAATCCCGGAGCATTACAAAATCCTCTTTTTACAAGGCGGGGCGCTAGGTGAAAACGCCTTCATTCCACTCAACCTGCTCGGCAACCGCACCACGGCCGATTACGTCAACACCGGCCATTGGTCAACAAAATCGCTTGAAGAAGCCAAAAAATATTGCGACGTACACATCGCCGCTTCTGCCGAAAGTTCAGGGTTCACCCATGTGCCGACGCAAAACGAATGGCGGCTTTCTCAAGACCCGGCCTATGTTCATATTTGCGCCAACGAAACGATCAGCGGCGTCGAATATCCTTTTACGCCGGATACCGGCAAAGTGCCGCTGGTTGCCGACATGTCGTCGAACATCTTGTCGCGCCCTTTCGACATCAACCGCTTCGGCCTGATCTACGCTGGCGCGCAAAAGAATTTCGGCCCGGCGGGCGTGACGCTGGTCATTGTTCGTGAAGACTTGCTGGGCAAAGCGCGGCGCGAATGCCCGACGGTTTTCAACTACACGATACAAGTGGAACACGAATGGGCATTCAATACGCCGCCGACGTTCCCGATCTACATTGCCGGGCTGGTGTTTGAGCGTTTGCTGGCGCTGGGCGGAATCGCCGAAGCCGAAAAACGCAACATCGCCAAAGCGCAGAAGCTGTACGCCGAAATTGACCGCACCGGTTTTTATAAAAACAAAATCCGCGTTGCCGACCGCTCGCGAATGAACGCGACGTTTTATCTGCCGACGCCGAAGCTCGACGATATGTTCGCAATGGAAGCCAAGAGCCAGGGTTTGCTCAACCTCAAGGGACACAAGGTCGCCGGCGGCATCCGCGCCTCGATCTACAACGCGATGCCAATGGCGGGCGTTGATGCGTTGATCGCGTTTATGCGGGATTTTGAGAAGCGCTACGGGTGATTCAGAGATCAGCTATCAGAGATCAGATACCTCCCCTTTCCTGCTTGCGGGAGAGGGGTAGGGGAGAAGGTAAAATATGCTCTTGAAGCGAAAATGCTCTAGCGCACAGAGGCTTACGCAATGGAATCTTCCGAACAACACGCCCTCCAGGATAAAGAGCATCACGCTGTTGTCGCGCCGCATTACGACGAACTCGTCAATGTTCCGAGAAAACGGATCAACGATTGTTTGTTCAGGGAAATAAAAAATCATATAACGTATTCGGGGAAGGGCAGGATGCTTGACCTGGGCGCCGGAACAGGGCAAATGTCCGTTCGTTTTGGCAGAAACTTTTCCGAAGTTTTTCTGGTGGATCACTCAAAAGAGATGTTGGCTCAGGCGAAGAAAAACATCTCTGTTATCGAGAACGTGAATTTCAAACTGGTAGAAGCAGACGCGCTTGCGTTTATCGAAGAAACCGGAGAATTGTTCGACTTTGTGGCGTGTTCTGGTTTTCTGCATCATCTTGACGAGGCAGACTTGACGAAGGCGATGCGTCATATTTGTCGTGTGCTCAAAGATAAAGGGCATATAGTTATCGCCGAGCCCGTCAAAACAGAGCGGACTGAGCCGGCATTGATTCGATGGTGGAACAAACCTGTAATACCTCGGCTCATGCAATATCTGGCGCTGGCGCCGGCGCCCGAGGAAACACCTCTAAATCTCTCCTCTTTTTTGGAAATCGCTTCCCGAGCCGGACTGTACCTGAAATACCAGAGAAAGAGCTGGGAGATTTATTCTCGGTTTGACAACGGCTGGCAAGACCGTCTCATCATTCCTCTTATTGACAGAATCTGGAATGATGGCGTAGTGTGGATGGGTGTTTTTGAGAAGGGCTGAAGAACTTTTCCAAGCCAAGGAGTCGCAATGTCTGGTGTTCGCTGGTTTCAAGTTGTTGCCGTCGTTTTCACCGGAACGCTGTTGAGTGCGTGCGCCGAGAAGGCAGCGGAGACGTATCAGGGGTATGCGGAAGGTGAGTATGTTTATGTCGCTTCGCCGCTGGGCGGGCGGCTCGACGTGCTGGCGGTGCGACGTGGAATGACTGTGGAAGATGGCGCGGCACTCTTTGCGCTGGAATCGGAGAAGGAAGACGCAGCGTTGCAGCAGGCGCGGGCACAGCTTGCCACCGCGAAGGCGCAGTTGTCCGATATTCAAACCGGTCGGCGCTTGCCGGAAGTGCAGGTGATCGAGGCGCAACTGGCGCAGGCGCAGGCACAGGCCAAGCAGGCGACGATTCAGGCGGAGCGTGACGAGAAGCAATTTGCGATTGGCGGTATTGCTGAAGCGCAGCGTGATGACAGTCGTTCCCGCGCCGAAACGGCGGCAGCGAAGGTGCGGGAATTGAGTCATCAGATTGAAGTGGCGCGTCTTCCCAACCGTGCGCAGCAAATCAAGGCGCAAGAGGCGCAGGTGACGGCCATGCAAGCGGCGCTCGAACAGGCGGACTGGGCGCTGCGGCAAAAAACAGTGACAGTATCGAAAAGCGGCGAAGTGGCCGATACGCTGTACCGCGAGGGTGAGTGGGTGGCGGCAGGAGCGCCGGTGGTGAAGTTACTGCCGCCGCAAAACATCAAGGTGCGTTTTTTTGTTCCTGAAAAAAAAATCGGCGCACTGAAAAAAGGTCAATCCGTGCGCCTCGCTTGCGACGGTTGTGTTGCTCCAATGGCGGCGACGATCACCTACATTTCCGACAAAGTCGAATACACACCGCCGGTGATTTTCAGCAACGAAAGCAAAGCCAAGCTGGTGTTCATGGTTGAGGCGTACCCCGAAGCGAACGACGCGCGTTCGCTGCATCCCGGTCAGCCGGTGTCGGTGAGTTTGTTGTAAACCTTATGGCGGCTCCTTCGGAAAACCGCATGCGTCGTTCTGAGTTCGCCATTGATGTGCGCGGATTGAACAAACTTTTCGGCGACAAACATGTCGTCAATGATTTGTCGTTGCAGGTTCGGCCTGGTGAGATTTTCGGTTTCCTGGGGCCGAACGGCAGCGGTAAAACAACGTCGATCCGGCTGATGTGCGGTTTGCTGACGCCGGATTCGGGCAGTGGCACTTGCCTGGGTTACGACATCATTACCGAAAGCGACGCGATCAAGCGCAACGTCGGCTACATGACGCAACGGTTTTCGTTCTGGGAAGATTTGTCGATCCGCGAGAACCTCGATTTTGTGGCGCGCGTTTATCAGATGCCGGGTCGCAAAGCGGCGGTGGAAAATGCGCTGATAAACCTCGGGTTGAAAGAGCGGGCGAACCAGTTGGCGGGTGCGTTGTCCGGTGGTTGGAAACAACGGTTGGCATTGGCGGCGTGTATGTTGCATCGGCCAGCGTTGCTGTTGCTCGATGAGCCGACGGCGGGCGTTGACCCCGCCGCGCGGCGCGATTTTTGGGAGGAATTGCACCGATTGGCGGCGCAGGGCATTTCGATGCTGGTCAGTACGCATTACATGGACGAAGCAGAACGTTGCCACAAGCTCGCTTATATTTCTCAAGGCGCCTTGCTGGCGCAGGGCACGGCACAGGAAATCGTTGCGGCGCAGAAATTGTTTACCTGGGCAATCCGGGGAGAAATCGCCGACGAAAGCCTGACGCAATTGTCGGCCGTGCTCATGAATAAACCGGGCATTTTGCAAACGGCGGCTTTCGGCAATGCATTGCATGTGACAGGCCGCGATTCGGCCATGCTCGAAAAAGCATTGCGGGAAACGACGGCAGGGCTGCCGTATGAAGTGACGCAGACGGAGACTGGCCTTGAAGAGGTGTTCATCCATTTGATGCGAACCTCGAACGAAGAACGAGGGGCGCGAGCAGTGTCGGAGGCGAAGCGATGAATCGCAAGCCGCTTTCGTTCTCTTTTTCCGCAGCGCGCTGCTGGGGAGTTGTGCTCAAGGAGTTTCTGCAACTGAAGCGTGATCGTGTGACGTTCGCGATGGTTGTCGGTATTCCGGTCATGCTGCTGATTTTGTTCGGTTACGCAATCAATATGGACCCGAAACATTTGAAGACCATGATGATCGACGCTGATCGTAGTGAGTTTTCGCGCAGCTTCATCATGGCGATGCACAACGCGGCGTACTTTGATTTTATCGACGAGTTGAACAGCGAGGCAGAAGGCGAGGCGGCGCTGGTGCGGGGTGATGCGCAGTTTGTCGTTAATATTCCGAGCGATTTTTCGCGGCGGTTGGTGCGCGGTGAGCGACCGGCGATACTGGTGGTTGCCGACGCCACCGATCCGGCAGCAGCGAGCAACGCGATCAGCGCGGTGACTCAGTTGGCGGAAAGCGTGGCAAGAAAGGACTTCAGCGGACCACTGGCGGGTTTGGGCGGATCGACGCCACCGTTCGAAGTGAGAGTTCATCGTCGCTACAACCCGGAAGGGATCACGCAATACAATATCGTGCCGGGGCTAATGGGAATCATTCTGACGATGACGATGGTGATGCTGACCGGGCTGGCGATGACCCGCGAACGCGAACGTGGCACGATGGAAAACTTGTTGGCGACACCAGTACGCCCGCTGGAGATGTTGACCGGCAAAATCGTGCCGTATATTTTTATCGGACTGATTCAGGCAACGATTATTTTACTGGCGGCGATTGTGCTTTTCGGTGTGCCGTTCGTCGGCGGCATCATCGAGCTTTACGGAATTCTGCTGATTTATATCGCGGCGGTGCTGACGGTCGGAATTGCCATTTCTTCGTTGGCGCACAACCAGTTGCAGGGCGTGCAGTTGACGTTCTTTTTCTTTCTGCCTAATGTATTGTTGTCGGGATTCATGTTTCCGTTTTACGGGATGCCGAAATGGGCGCAGGTTATCGCTCATGCGCTGCCGATGACGTATTTCAACCGCCTGGTGCGCGGCATCATGCTGAAAGGCAACGGCTGGCTGGAATTGTGGCCGAACGTGTGGCCGCTGATGGTGTTCACCGCCATCCTGATGGGTGTTGCGCTGAAGTTTTATCGGCGCACGCTGGATTGAGGAAACATTCATGGTGTTGCAAAAATTTCAATGGGGATGGAAACGCAGGCTTTTGATTTGCGTTACTGCATCTCTTTGCGGATGCGCGGTCGGCCCCGATTTCAAATCGCCGGAAACGCCGACGGTAGCGCGCTATACGGAAACACCGACGCCTGAAAAAACCGCGGATGTTTCGACAGTGGCGCACGGCGGCGCAGCACAGCGATTCGTCAGCAGCGACACGGAGGACGTGTTGCATGGCGAACCCTGGTGGGTACTTTTTCAAAATGAGGCGCTTAATCAACTGATCGAGCAGGCGCTGGCGAACAGCCCGACATTAGCAGATGCCGAAGCGCGCCTCCGGCAGGCGCAGGAAGAATATGCGGCGCGCGCCGGTATGTCTCGTTATCCGTCGGTCGATGTGAATGCTTCGACAGCACGACAGCAGCCGAACTTTGAAACGATGGGAATTACGGCGATGCCCAGCCCGCCACCGTTCACACTTTACAACGCCTCGATCGGTGTTTCTTATACGTTCGATTGGTTCGGCGCCAATGCGCGGGCATTGGAAGGTTTGCAGGCGGCAACGGAAATCAAATCCTGGCAATTGGAGGCGGCGCGACTGACGCTGGCCGCCAATATCGCTGCCGCTGCTGTGCGCGAAGCTTCATTGCGCGAGCAAATCGACGTTTTGAACACGATGATCGAAACGCAGCAAAAGCAGTTCGTGATTCTCGAAGCAAGACGCGCGCTGGGCGGCGTGTCCGATGCCGACGTACAACAATTGAGAAGTGCGCTGGCCGAACATCAGGCGCGTTTGCCGCCGCTGCATCGGTTGTTGTACAGCGTGCGCCATCAACTGGCGTTGTATTCAGGGGTGACGCCGGGTGAGGCAACGCTACCGCAGTTTTATCTCGTTGATTTACAACTGCCGGAAGCTTTGCCGGTGACGGTTCCTTCCGAGCTGGTGCGTCAACGCCCCGATATTCGTGCTGCTGAGGCGATGTTGCATCAGGCGAGCGCCAACGTCGGCGTGGCGACGGCCAATCTGTATCCGCGCCTGACGTTGAGCGGCAATTTCGGCGCTGCGACCTTGAGCGGGAAAGATCTGTTTGGTGAAGGTTTCAATCTTTGGAATCTGGGTGTGGGTATCACCCAGCCGTTGTTTCGCGGTGGCGAGTTGCGGGCGGCCAAGCGTGCTTCCGAAGCGGCGTTTGACGCAGCAGCAGCAGGGTACAGACAAGCCGTGTTGCAGGGATTTCAGAATGTCGCCGATGCGTTGCGGGCGCTGGAAACCGATGCGTTAGCTTTGAAAGCGCGTAGTGTGGCGGCTGATGAAGCGCTGGCAACGTATCGGTTGATGGAAGCGCGTTATCAAATGGGAGGTATCGATCAATGGTCGGCGCTCGACGCCGAACGGCGTTATCTGGAAGCGTTGCTGGCGCGGGTTCAATCGGCGGCAGACCGCTACGCGGATACCGTGGCTTTGTTTCAGGCGATAGGGTTGTCAGGGGGCAGATGACAGGGATCAGAGGTCAGGGGTTGCGTCGCTTTGTTCCCTCCCCTTCAAGGGGAGGGTTAGGGTGGGGATGGGGTCGTTTGCCGTGTGCGTTTAAACCAAAAACGCTCTAATCCAACTGCGTCGTTTGAGCTGACTGCGCCGCAATAAAACCGCTTTTCATCGCTTCGATCGGCAAGTCGCGCCCGATCACGACCAACACTGAGCATCGCGGTTCTTCGGGACGCCAGGGATCGCCGTAATCGAAGCCGACGACTTTGTGCACGCCTTGCACGATCAGGCGTCGCGGTTCACCGGCGATGGCGAGAATGCCTTTGTAGCGCAGCATATCGTTGCCNTGGGNTTCGATGAGCGATTCCATCCAGGCGCCGACGTGCGCCAGATCCATTTCNNCGGCTTCGAATAAGTGAGAAGCAATGTTGTCGTTCCAGGAACGGTTCAGCAAGGTTCGCGGTTGCCGGATCGGAACGAAAGCGGGTGAAGAAGTGTTCGGCGCGACGTAGGCCTCATCGATTGCGAGCGTGGATTCGAGGTTGAACGCATGAAGGCCGAGCCAGTCTTTGTGCGACAACTGTCCATGCACGACTTCGAGGATGGGCGCGCGCGCATTGATTTTTCTCAGGCGGTCGATCAGCAACACTTTATCGTCACCGTTGACACGATCGGTTTTGGTCAACAGCAGGCGGTCGGCAAAACCGATTTGCGAAACGACGACGCGATGTTCGTTGAGTTGTTTTTGCGCGTGTTCGCTGTCAACCAGCGTGATCACGGCATCGAGTTGAAGACGCTCGCGCAAAATTTCGTCAACGAAAAAAGTCTGGATGATCGGCGCCGGGTCAGCGAGGCCGGTGGTTTCGAGAATCAATCGGTCGAAAGCCAGGGTTCCGGCGTCGCGGCGCTCCAGTAAATCCTGTAACGCGGCGGTTAATTCGCTGCGCACCGTGCAGCAAACGCAGCCGTTGGTCAGTTCGACGATTTCGACTTCGGCGCCTTGCGCCAGCAAACGGCTATCGAGATTGATCTCGCCGAACTCGTTTTCGATGATGGCGATTTTTTCGCCATGATGCTCGCGCAGGAGGTGATTGAGCAAAGTGGTTTTACCCGCGCCCAAAAAGCCGGTAAGAATCGTGGCGGGAATCATGATGGAAACGGGAGAATGGTCGGGCGTTATCGTGGATTTAACAACAGCGGATCGTACCGTTCTTGCCGCTGTAGCGCGCGTCCTGACGGTCACGGAAAAATTCCTCGTAAGTCATGATCGGCTGCTCGGGATGAGTCGTACGCATGTGCTGAACATAGGTGTCGTAATCGGGCATACCGACCATTAGCTTGGCGGCTTGCCCGAGGTAACGTCCGAATTTGGAGAGGTCTTGAAACATGCAGATGAAACGGCAATGGTAAATTTAGGAGGCTGACACGATAATATTTTATTGTGCGCTAACGCACTCAAGATGTAAACTCAAAGCCGTTTCCTTCGAGGGAAGGGTTAGGATGGAGTGTCTTCCCTCCGTGCAGGAGGAGAGAGGCGACTGTTTTCTGATTCCTGTTCCTTCGGTAGCGTTTCCTGTATGAAAAACAGCGGCCGCCTTTTAACTTCTTCATAGATGCGGGCGAGGTATTCGCCGATCACGCCCAGCGCCAGCATGATCACGCTGCCGATCATTAACAGCAATAAAATCACTGTGGTGAATCCGCTGACGGCATTTCCACTCAGTTTGTTGTACAGAGTTTGACCGCCCAACAACAAGGCCGCAATGATGAAAGCGATGCCCAGCGACGTAATCAAGTGCAGCGGAATTGAACTGAACGAAGTGATCGAAGTAAGCGCGAGTTTGGTCAGATGGCGGAAAGACCATTGCGTTTTTCCATGCTGGCGCTCGTCCGGCGTGAAGGGCAATGTCGCTGTTTTGTAACCTGACCAGGCGATCATGCCGCGGAAGAAAAGGTTGCGTTCCGGCAACGCCAGATAGGCATCGACGACGCGACGATCCAGTAGTTTGAAATCGGAGGCTTCGCGTAGATCAACGCCGGTCAGCTTTGAATTGAGCGTAAAAAAGAGGCGGCGCATGACGCCTGAGCTTTGGGCGCTATCTCCTTGCGGCAGCTTGACGCCCGCCACGACATCAAAGCCACCCGTTTCCCAGAGGCGCAGCATTTCCGGGATCAGCGCGGGCGGGTGTTGTAGATCGGCGTCCATCACGATGACCGCGCGTCCCCGCGACAGTTGCAAACCAGCGCGCATCGCGGCCTCTTTGCCGAAACGGCGGGTCAGCCGCGCGGCACGGATGAAAGGAAGGTTGTTGCAGGCTTGCGTGATGACTTCCCAAGTGCCGTCGGCGGAGCCGTCGTCGATCAGCACCAGTTCAAACGAAACGCTTTGGCGCGTCAGGATGCCAGCGACCGTGTCAATTGCGTGCCGCAGTCCATCAGCCTCGCAATGAGCGGGGATGACGATAGAGCAGGTGGGGCGATCCGAAGGAACGGCAGACATGTTCGGCGTATTGTGGAAGAATAGGCGGTCATTATAAAGTACCGGCAGATGTTCTGCCCGACAGCCCTTTTATTGACCCAACGACCATGCAACAACCTGTTGATCTTTTGATATATCCGCGCTGGCTGGTGCCGGTGATCCCTGCCGGTGTCGTACTTGAAAACTATGCGCTGGCGGTAGATCGGGGGCGGATCGTGGCGGTGTTGCCCGCTCGCGAAGCACGCGAACGGTTTGTCGCGCGCGAGACGGAAACGCTGGAAACGCATGCGCTGATGCCGGGGCTGGTCAATCTGCATTGTCACGCGGCGATGAATCTTTTGCGCGGCATTGCCGATGATTTGCCGCTGATGTCCTGGCTTTCCGAACACATCTGGCCGGCGGAGGCAAAGCATGTTTCTCCCCGTTTCGTTCACGACGGAACGCTGATCGCCTGTGCCGAAATGCTGCGCGGTGGTGTGACCTGCTTCAACGACATGTATTTTTTTCCGGAAGCGGCAGCAGCAGCGGTGAGCACTTCGGGGATTCGGGCAGCACTCGGTTTGACTGTGCTCGAATTTTCCGGTGCTTACGCAAAGGACGCCGACGATTATTTTGCCAAGGGTATGGCGGCTTATGAAGCCTTGCGCGGCAAGCCGCGGCTTTCCTTCTGTCTGGCGCCGCATGCACCGTACTCTGTCTCTGATCGCAGCTTTGAGCGGGTTGCGGCGTTGGCTCATGAGCTTCGTCTGCCGCTGCACATCCATGTACACGAGACGCGCGATGAAATTGCTCAAAGCCTGAAAGAGCACGGCGTTCGCCCGCTGGAGCGTTTGCGTCGCCTCGGGCTGGTCGGATCGAAATTGATCGCCGTACACGCCGTACATCTCGAAGCGCAGGAAATCGCGCAACTTGCAGCGTGCGGTGCTTCGGTTGCGCACTGTCCGACTTCCAACCTCAAACACGGTAGCGGCATCGCGCCGCTGGTGGAATTGCTTGAAGCCGGTGTCAATGTCGGTTTGGGAACCGACGGTGCGGCCAGCAACAGCCGCTTCGATTTGTTTGAAGACATGCGGTTGGCGGCGCTTTTGGCCAAAGGGAATACGGAAAAAGCTTCTGCCGTCGATGCGCACCGCGCATTGGCGATGGCGACGATCGGCGGCGCGCGAGCGCTTGGATTGGACGATGAAATCGGCTCGCTCGAAGTGGGCAAGGCGGCGGATTTGTGCGCGGTGGATTTCGGCGCGTTGCGCTTGTCGCTTTGTTATGACCCCGCGTCTCATCTGGTGTACGCTGCGAGCGGCGATGAGGTCAGCCATGTGTGGGTGGAAGGGAAGGCGAGGGTCAAAAATCGCGCGTTTGTCGACCTCGATGCGGAGGCGTTGAGGGCGTCGGCGGCGGGGTGGCAGGGAGAGATTTGTTCAGTCAGTCGCGTAAGGCGACAAACACTACCCGGGTAGGTGAAGTCCATTTCCGGCCCCCGAGCAAAAACCAGGCTTTCGAAGGGAAAGGCTTTGTTATTCGCGGCCGAGCGAGAGATGTTCTTTGCGCCCTTTGCGGTTAAGCAATGTTTTTGCGTTCCAGAGGGCGCTTCGCCTATCCGAGCTATTCAACCATGACTGGAATTTTGCCGATTTTCTTTTGCCATTCGAGCGGGCCGGTTTTGTGCAGCGATTGGCCGCTGCTGTTAACGGCGACGGTGACCGGCATATCTTTCAGCTCGAATTCGTAAATCGCTTCCATCCCCAGGTCTTCGAACGCGACGACTTTTGCTTGTTTAATGGCTTTGGCGACGAGATAAGCGGCGCCGCCGACGGCGATCAGGTAAGCGGCCTGGTGTTTTTTGATCGCGTCGATGGCGACGGGGCCACGCTCGCCTTTACCGACCATCGCAATCAACCCGGTTTGCGCCAGCATGGCTTCGGTGAATTTGTCCATTCGTGTTGAGGTCGTCGGGCCTGCCGGACCGACCGCCTCATTGCCGACCGGATCGACTGGACCGACGTAATAGATCACGCGATTTTTGAATGACACCGGCAGTGTTTCTCCGCGCGCCAGCATATCGGTGATTCGTTTATGAGCGGCATCGCGGCCGGTCAGCATTTTGCCGTTCAGCAGCAGCCGCTCGCCTAGTTTCCATAAGGCGACTTCTTCCTTGGTCAGCGTGTCAAGGTTGACGCGACGCGCTTCCGGCGACGGCGCCCAAGTGACTTTCGGCCAGCGTGACAAATCCGGCGGCGCCAGCTCGGCGGGGCCGCTGCCGTCGAGGGTGAAATGGATGTGACGGCAGGCGGCGCAGTTTGGGATCATCGCGACTGGCAGGTTGGCGGCATGTGTCGGATAATCAAGAATCTTGATGTCGAGCACGGTAGCCAGCCCCCCCAAGCCCTGCGCGCCAATACCAAGCGCGTTCACTTTTTCGTAGATTTCGAGGCGCAGTTCTTCAAGGCGGTTTTTCGGGCCACGCTTGATCAGATCGGCGATATCGACCGGCTCCATCAGCGCTTCCTTGGCCATCAACATTGCTTTTTCGGCAGTGCCGCCGATGCCGATGCCGAGGATGCCGGGGGGGCACCAGCCAGCGCCCATCGTCGGCAGCATCTTCATTACCCAATCAACGATGGAATCAGACGGATTGAGCATGGCGAATTTCGTTTTGGCTTCGGAGCCGCCTCCTTTGGCGGCGATTTTGACATCGACGGTGTTGCCGGGAACGAGATCGAAATGGACGATGGCTGGGGTGTTGTCGCGGGTGTTTTTGCGCGTTCCTGCCGGATCGGCCAGCACGGAATAACGCAAGGTGTTGGTTTTGTCGGTATAAGCGCGGGCGACGCCCTCGTTGACCATGTCAAGAATTGATCGCGAAGGGTTCTCAAAACGAACATCCATCCCGACTTTGACAAAAGCGGCAACAATGCCTGTGTCCTGACAGATCGGCCGGTGACCTTCGGCGCACATTCGCGAGTTGGTCAGGATTTGCGCGATGGCGTCTTTGGCGGCGGGCGATTGCTCGGCCTCATAGGCTTTGCCCAGTGCTTCGATGTAATCCATCGGGTGGTAATAGGAGATGTATTGCAGGGCATCGGCGATGCTCTGAACAAAGTCTTCGGTGCGAATCAGGGTACTCATGGGGTTATCTCGGCGTTTCGTTGAGGACGTCAGTGTTGTGAGTGGGAACTGTAGTTCGGCAGGATACGATCGCAGGCAGCCATCGCCATCGCCGATAGCAGAAAGGCGATGTGGATTGACGTTTGCGCGATCAGGGTCTTGGCGTCGTAAGCGTGGGCATTAATGAAGGTTTTCAGCAGGTGGATCGACGAGATGCTGATGATCGCGGTGCCGAGCTTGACCTTCAACACACTGGCGTTAACGTGCGACAACCATTCGGGTTGGTCGGGGTGGCGATCAAGATCGAGGCGGGAAACGAAGGTTTCGTAACCGCCGACAATCACCATGATCAAAAGATTAGAGATCATCACCACGTCGATCAACCCCAGGATCACCAGCATGATGACTGTTTCCGTTGGTTTACTCATCTCGGCGATGGCTTGGCCGGGTGGGGTGACGTTGGCGACGATCTGGTGGATCGCTTCCTGACTGCCGAAAGTCGCTTCAATCAAGTGGATCAGTTCGACCCAGAAGAGCCAGACATAGACGCCTTGGGCAACGATCAGCCCCAGATACAGCGGCAGTTGCAGCCACCGGCTCATGAAAATGAGGCGCGGCAGCGGCCGTAGTGGACGAAGCTCGAGATTGGCGATGGTTTGGTCGCTATCGGGTTTCTCGGAAGTCATTTGGGGAAATGTTCAGAGGTTGAAATTTGACAAGTCTATCACCGACGGGAAAATTGGGGGACGCATGGTTAGCTTCAATGGATAAAGGCCGATTTTTGTCGTAAAAGTTGCGATAAGCGGGCGAATCGGAGAAAATCCGTCGCGCGTGTGGTGCGCGCTTGCTCAGGCAAGCCGGGAAATTCGACGGGAAAAGGCAGGTTCGGAGAAGAAAAGCTTTTCTGCCAATATGGGTAGAGACGCGGAACCGTGACGGAAAACCATTCACCCGTGATGGTTGTTCTATATAATGGAAAATCGCCGAAAGCCCACCTTAGCCAACTCGGCATAAATCGTTATGAATAACGTTATAAATATTATATAAGGCTTTGTTTTTATGAAAAATTACCCTCATCCGCTAATCGCCCGCGAGGGGTGGCCATTTCTGGCGGGGGCGGTACTTGTGGCGCTGGCGCTGTCCTGGCTTGCGCCTTGGTGGTTGGCGATACTGGCGTGGTTGGTGGCGTTTTTTATTTTGCAGTTTTTCCGCGATCCGGCACGCGAAATTCCAACGCAATCCAATGCAGTTCTATGCCCAGCAGATGGCAGGGTCATCAAGGTTGAGCCGGAACACGACCCATATCTTGATAGAAATTCATTAAAAATCAGTGTATTCATGAATGTTTTTAATGTGCATTCTCAAAGAAGCCCGCTTGATGGCAAAGTTGAGAAGGTCTGGTATAACCGCGGGAGTTTTCTGAACGCAGCCGTTGATAAGGCGTCAACCGAGAACGAGCGCAATGCGTTGCATTTGACGACTACCGACGGGCAGGCGGTCACCTGCGTACAAGTGGCTGGATTGGTGGCGCGGCGGATTCTCTGTTACGTTAACGCCGGTGATACGCTGGCGCGCGGTCAACGTTACGGGTTTATCCGTTTCGGGTCGCGGGTCGATGTCTATTTGCCGACATCGGCGCGCGCTTGTGTGACCATCGGGCAGAAGGTGCGGGCGACTGAAACGGTGCTGGCGGAATTGAGGTAACGGAAAGTCGGCAGATAAAAAACAAAGGCAGAAAAACCATGTCTCTCTACGATAGCGACCACAAAGAACGGGTACTGCGCAAGAATGCCGGCCGACGGCGGGGGGTTTTTCTGTTGCCCAACTTGTTCACAACGGCGGCGCTGTTCGCCGGTTTTTATTCGATCGTTCAGGGGATGAATGGCCATTTCGGGTGGGCAGCCGGGGCCATTTTTATCGCGGCGGTCCTCGATAGTCTTGACGGTCGGGTGGCGCGGCTGACCAAAACACAAAGCGCGTTCGGCGCCGAATACGATAGCCTGTCGGACATGGTGTCGTTCGGCGTGGCGCCGGCACTGCTGATTTACGGGTGGGCGCTGCACGGTCTTGGCAAACTGGGCTGGATCGCGGCGTTTATTTACGTCGCTGGCGCGGCGGCACGGCTGGCGCGCTTCAACACCATGCTCGACGCGGCGGATAAACGCTGGTTTACCGGTATTCCAAGCCCTGCCGCCGCCGCGTTGGTCGCGGGCTTTGTCTGGGTATTTCACGACAATGCGGTGGCCGGCCGGGAAGTGTTGTGGCTGGCCTGGGTGGTGACGCTATTTGCCGGGATCGTTATGCCGAGCAATTTGCGCTATTACAGTTTCAAGACGGTTAATCTGAAAAAGAGCGTGCCGTTCGTGACGGTGCTGATTTTGGTGCTGGCGTTCGCGCTGCTTGCTTCGGAACCGCCGCTGGTGTTGTTTATCTGTTCTGCTCTCTACGCCTTGTCGGGGTTTGTGACGACCGGCTGGACGTTGTGGCGCGAGCGCCGACGCCCGCCGTCTTGCTGAGAAATAGAATTTCACTGAAATTCAAAGGCTTCTGCGTTACAATAGACTATCTTCTAGAGCGAGGGCCGGCTAAAACCGAAAGCCCTCGTTTGCTTTGCGTGGATTTATCGAGCAAGGCGCTTTTCATCATCGGGAATTTTTGTGCAGTTTATACGCAATTTTTCAATCATCGCCCATATTGATCACGGCAAATCGACGCTGGCCGACCGCCTCATCCAGCGTTGCGGCGGCTTGTCGGACCGGGAGATGAGCGAGCAGGTGCTCGATTCAATGGACCTCGAACGCGAACGCGGCATTACGATCAAGGCGCAGACGGCGGCGCTGCATTACAAGGCGCGTGATGGTGAAACCTATCTGCTTAACATGATCGACACACCGGGGCACGTGGATTTTGCTTACGAAGTCTCGCGGTCGCTGGCGGCGTGCGAGGGCGCGTTGTTGGTAGTGGATGCGTCGCAGGGCGTCGAAGCGCAAACTGTGGCGAACTGCTATACGGCGATCGAGCAGGGCGTTGAAGTGTTTCCGGTACTGAACAAAATCGACTTGCCATCGGCTGAAACCGAGCGGGTGATCGAGGAAATTGAGGAAATCGTTGGCATCGAGGCCGCTGATGCAGTGCGGATCAGTGCCAAGACCGGCGAAGGGATTGACGATGTGCTGGAAATGATCGTCGCGCGGGTGCCCCCGCCGAAAGGCGATCCCGACGCGCCATTGCAGGCGCTGATCATCGACTCGTGGTTTGATAATTACGTTGGCGTTGTGATGCTGGCGCGGGTGGTCGAAGGCACGCTGAGGCAGCGCGACAAGATTTTGTTGATGTCTACCGGCGCAACCTATTCATGCGAGCAATTGGGCGTTTTCACGCCGAAGTCGGTCTCACAGCCGTCGTTGTCGGCAGGGGAGGTCGGCTTTATTGTCGCCGGCATCAAAGAACTGAAAGCAGCGAAAGTCGGCGATACGGTGACGCTGGCGCAGAAACCGGCAAGCGCGCCGTTGCCGGGCTTCAAAGACATCAAGCCGCAAGTTTTTGCTGGACTGTATCCAGTCGAGTCCAACCAGTACGAAGCGTTGCGCGACGCGCTCGACAAGCTGAAGCTCAACGA
The DNA here is from genome assembly GCA_009786025.1 of Pseudomonadota bacterium. GTDB lineage: Bacteria > Pseudomonadota > Gammaproteobacteria > Burkholderiales > Casimicrobiaceae > UBA931. Next base: position 35,376 of record WQUA01000020.1, read on the forward strand.
CGCTTCGCTGCATTATGAACCGGAAGTTTCGCAAGCGCTGGGCTTCGGCTTTCGCTGCGGCTTTCTCGGCCTGTTGCATATGGACATTGTGCAGGAACGGTTGGAACGCGAATACGACATGGACCTGATCACGACGGCGCCGACAGTGGTCTATCAGTTATTGCTGAACGATGGCAGTGTTGTAGAGATCGAGAACCCGTCGAAACTGCCAGACTTGTCGCGCGTTGCCGAAATCCGCGAGCCGATTATTACGGTAACGATTCTGGTGCCGCAGGATTACGTCGGGCCGGTATTGACGCTGTGTACCGAAAAACGTGGCGTTCAGAAAAATATGCAGTATGTCGGCAGACAGATCATGCTGACGTATGATTTGCCAATGGCCGAAGTGGTGATGGATTTTTTCGACCGGTTGAAATCGGTGTCGCGTGGCTATGCGTCGCTCGATTACGACTTCAAGGAATTTCAAAACGCCGATGTCGTCAAGCTCGATATTTTAATCAATGGCGAGAGGGTCGATGCGCTGTCGTCGATGGTGCACCGTTCGGTGGCGCAGTACCGTGGCCGCGAAGTGGCAGCGCGAATGCGCAAACTGATTCCGCGGCAGATGTTCGACGTGGCGGTGCAGGCGGCGATCGGCGGCCAGATCATTGCCCGCGAAACGATCAAAGCGATGCGCAAGAACGTGTTGGCAAAATGCTACGGTGGCGACATTACGCGCAAACGCAAGCTGCTTGAAAAACAGAAAGCCGGCAAGAAACGGATGAAGGCGGTTGGCAGTGTTGAAATTCCGCAGGAGGCTTTTTTGGCGATCCTGCAGGTGGGCGATAAATAATATTTTTGAAAACCGATACGATGGATGCTTTGAATTTTCCTCTGATCCTGTTTTTATTGACGTTGATCACCGGCGTGATCTGGGCGCTGGATTTTTTCTATTTACGAAAAAAGCGCGATCCGAAAGCGCCAACGCCAGCCTGGATCGACTATACCGCCAGTTTTTTCCCGATCCTGCTCATCGTGTTTGCGTTGCGTAGTTTCGTTGCTGAACCGTTCAAAATTCCATCATCGTCGATGCGGCCGACGCTGGAAGTCGGCGATTTTATTCTGGTCAACAAATTCAGCTACGGCATTCGCTTGCCGATTATCGAAAAAAAGATCATCCCCATCGGCAGCCCGCAGCGCGGCGATGTGGTCGTTTTCCGCTATCCACTGAATCCGTCGCAGGATTATATCAAGCGGGTGATCGGCATCCCCGGCGATGTGATCGAATACCGCGACAAAAAATTGAAGGTCAATGAGCAACTGTTGCCGCAACAAAAAGGCGCCAATTACAGTTACCTCGAAGGAGGCCGCTTTGAGAATTTGGACCGATTTACGGAAACGGCACAATCAGCCGATGGCGCACGCGAACACCCCATTGCTATCGACCCGCGGAAACCGACGTTGTACCTGGATCACGTTTTTCCTTTTCCGCTCCGGAGCGCTTGCGAATATTTCGAGAACGGCTTTCGTTGTACTGTGCCGAAGGGGTATTATTGGATGATGGGTGATAATCGCGACAACAGCGAAGACAGCCGTTATTGGGGGTTCGTGCCGGATGAAAATCTGCGCGGCAAGGCGTTTTTCATCTGGTTTAACTGGGGGGATATTTCGAGTTTTTCGTTTAACCGTGTCGGTCACGGGATCAAATGAAAGGGAAGGCCATGAAACAAGGATGGAGCAAACAGCAGGGGATGTCGTTGTGGAGCGTGCTGGCCATTATCTTCGCTGTCTTGATCATTTTCTGGATTGCGATCAAAGCGGGGCCGGAGTACTTGGAAGCCACCGAAGTGCAGAAATGTCTTGAAGACGCCAAGGTAGGCGGCGGCAGCAACTTCGCTTCTGTTCAGCAGAGGTTCAGCGCTTGCCTTGACGTAAACGGTATCCGGGAAGGCGTGACCGCCAAGGACATCGCGTTACGCGGCAACACTGTTAGCGTCTCCTGGAAGAAACAATTGCCGATCGCCGGCAACGCTTCGCTGCTGCTGGAATTCGAGGCACAGGCGCCGAAGTAATCTATGTCGTTATCGCCGCTGACGCCGCTCGAGGCTGCGCTGGATTACCGTTTTACGGCAACAGCACTGTTGCGGCAGGCAGTGACGCATCGCAGTTATGGCGCACCGCACAACGAGCGCTTGGAGTTTGTTGGCGATGCGGTGCTGAACTGTGTGATCGCGCAAGCGATGTTCGAGCGCTTTCCGAAGTTGGACGAAGGGGCGCTGTCGCGTTCGCGTGCCGGGCTGGTCAACCGTGAAACGCTGGCGCAGTTGGCGCGCCGACTGGAACTGAGTCGCTACCTTCTGCTCGGTGATGGGGAGTTGAAAAGCGGTGGCTCGCAACGGGCGTCGATTCTGGCCGATGCACTGGAAGCGTTGTTCGGGGCGGTGTTTCTGGACGGGGGATTCGCAGCTGTGCAGCGGGTGATTGTCGCGGCGTACGGTGAAATTTTGCAGGATGCCGACCCGGAGCAATTAGGCAAGGATGCCAAGACGCGCTTGCAGGAGTGGTTGCAGGCGCGGCGTTTGCCGCTTCCTGAATATGCAGTGACGGAAATCCGCGGCGAAGCGCATTTGCAGCAGTTCGTCGTCGAATGCCGCATCCCGTCGCAAGAAGTGGTCGCCTCTGGCGAAGGGAACAATCGACGAGCGGCTGAACAGCTGGCGGCGGATGCGGCCTGGCGGCAGTTACAGGTGCAATCCCAAGCCTCTGGGCAGCGCAAGACGCCGATCGGTAGAACGAGAAATGAATGACGTAAACGATACAGCGATGAAATCTCCGGAGGTAGATGCAACGTACAGCGGCTCGCATTGTGGTTTCATCGCGCTGGTCGGGCGGCCGAGCGTTGGCAAATCGACGCTACTCAATCAGCTGTTGGGCGCGAAAATCAGTATCACTTCATCAAAGCCGCAAACGACGAGGCAACGCATCACCGGTGTTCTGACCGAGGGTGCCAATCAATTCGTGTTCGTTGATACGCCCGGTTTTCAAACGAAGCACAAATCTGCGCTGAATGCCCGGATGAATCAGGCGGTGCGTGACGCGCTGGCCGAAGTCGATGTGGTGGTGGCTCTGTTCGACGCGGCGCGCCATACCGATGCTGACGAGGCTTTACTTTCATTGTTGCCGTCGGACAAACCGGTGATAGCGGTTTTGAACAAGGTTGATCTGCTTGTCGATAAAACTTCGCTACTGCCGCGCCTTGAAGCTTTGTCGAAGCGACATCCGTTCGCAGCGCTGATTCCTCTGTCGGCGGAAAAAGGAATGCAGATCAATGCGCTCAAGACGGAGATGGCGAAGCACCTCCCGGTGACGCCCTGGCTGTATCCGCCGGATGAATTGACCGATCGCGATGAGCGATTTCTGGCGGCGGAATTCATCCGCGAAAAAGTTTTCCGGCTGCTGGGCGATGAAATTCCATACTCGACACATGTTGCGGTGGAAGCTTTCGAGTCGGAAGGAGATTCTGAACACGCGCTGCGTCGAATCCAGGCGCGCGTTTATGTCGAGCGCGACAGCCAACGCGCCATTCTGCTGGGACATCAGGGGCAAACGATGAAACGCATTGCCACGGAAGCCCGGCAGGAAATGGAGCGACTGTTTGGCGGCAAAGTGTATCTGGTGGTGCTCGTGCAGGTGAAGCCGGGCTGGAAGGACAACGCCCGCACTTTGCAACATCTGGGGCTGTGATGCCTGGGATTGCAATCGTGACGACAGAAACTTTGCCGCGCGGTCCGCTGATGTGCGGCGTCGAAAGCATCATACTGACTGACAGTGACCGTCGCCGCTTATGCGATCCACGGGTGGGCGGCGTGATTCTGTTTGCGCGCAATGTCGAAACGCCGGGGCAACTGATTGCGCTGTGCGATGAAATACGGGCGTTGCGCTCACCGCCGCTGGTGATTGGTATTGATCAGGAAGGCGGGCGGGTACAGCGCTTGCGCGGAAAAGGCTTCATCGACATTCCACCGATGCGCCGCTTGGGCGAACACTTCGCCGAAGCGCCGGAGGCGGCTGAACAGGAAGCGTACCGCTGGGGGGCGCTGATGGGTGGTGAGCTGCGTTGTTTTCGCATTGATTTCAGTTTTGCGCCGGTGCTCGACCTCGACTACGGCAAGAGCGCCGTGATCGGCGACCGCGCGTTTGCCGCGTCGCCGGAAACCGTGGTGCGGCTGGCCGGAGCTTTGCAACGCGGGCTGAAGGCGACAGGCTGCGCGGCGGTCGGCAAACATTTCCCCGGTCACGGCTGGGTTGAGGCTGATTCACATCACGATCTGCCGGTCGACGCGCGAACGATGGACGCCATCGAACCCGACCTTGTGCCGTATCGAGCGCTGATCGCCGACGGGCTGGAGGCTGTGATGATGGCGCACGTCAAATACCCGGCGGTTGATCCGCTGCCGGCGGGGTATTCGGCCTTTTGGGTACATGAAATGTTGCGCGGGCGGTTGGGGTTTGACGGACTGGTGTTTTCCGACGATCTCGGAATGGCCGGGGCGGCGCTGGAAGGCGGCAACGACGGCTGGGCGGCGCGCGCCGATGCGGCGCTGGCAGCGGGTTGCGATGTTGTGCTGGCGTGCAACGATTTTGCCGCTATCGACGACATGTTGACGCGCTGGAGGCCGCAATTCAATACTGAACAGTCGGAGGCGCTGGTGCGGCGCTGGCAGGCGGTGGCAGGGCAGTTTCATGAGGCGGCAAGGGTGACGCCATTTGTTGATGCGCCGATAATTTTTTGATGTGCGCTTTTTGGCAACCCCTTTTATAATTTCGTGAACGTATTAAGAAAAAGGCAAGAGGATGACAAACCACACAACAACAGCGCGACGGATCGACGGCAAGGCGATTGCCGCGCAGGTCGTGGAAGAAGTGCGTGAAGCGGTCGCTCAGCGCAGCGCGCAGGGTTTGCCGCCGCCGGGGCTGGCGGTAGTCTGCGTTGGTGACGACCCGGCATCGGCGGTCTATGTGCGCAACAAACGGCGGACGACCGAAGCAGTCGGTATGAAATCGTTTTCATACGATCTGCCTGCCGATTATCCCGAAAAGACGCTGTTGGCGCTGATCGACGAATTGAATGCGAACACCGAAGTGCACGGCATTCTCGTGCAACTGCCGCTGCCGGCGCAGATCAACGCCGAACGGGTGATCGAGCGTATCGATCCGAAAAAAGATGTCGATGGTTTTCATCCGTACAATGTTGGTCGGCTGGTGCTCAAGATGCCGACGTTGCGCCCATGTACGCCTTACGGCTGCATGCGGCTGTTGCGCGAAACCGGCGAAGACCTGGTCGGCAAACATGCCGTCATCGTCGGGCAGTCGAACATCGTCGGTCGGCCAATGGCGCTGGAGTTGTTGATGGCGCGCTGTACCATCACCGTTTGCCACTCGAAAACCTACGATTTACCGAAACTGATCGGTCAGGCTGATATCGTCGTTGCCGGCATCGGCAAGCCGCGTTTCGTCGAAGGCGGCTGGATCAAGCCCGGCGCTATTGTGCTCGATGTCGGCATCAATCGGCTGGCTGATGGCAAACTGTGTGGCGATGTCGATTTTGAAGCGGCGAGCCGCCGCGCTTCCTGGATCACGCCTGTGCCGGGCGGTGTCGGGCCGATGACGATCGCGACACTGCTGGCGAATACGCTGGAAGCAGCGCGCTGGCAGGAAAGCGGTCGCTAAAGCCTGGAAAGATTGTCAAGACTGTCGGGTTTGCGCCCGAAGTGAAAAGAAGGGGAGTAGCCGTCGCTTCGGAATTCGCGGCGGCTTGCCAATCCCTGCTATGATGACACTTCATTTTCCGGGGATTTTCGAAAGCTCGCTCGAGCGCGTTTTCCGTGATGGCAGACAATGAGGACGGCAGGAATGATGGTTGGACGGTATTGGTGGCGCGTGGTGTTGCCGGGGTTGATGGCCGGATTGGTCGCGCTATCGGCAACATCGTCGGCGATAGCGCAAAATGGCGGTCAGAACGGCAGCGACACGGTCACACTTAATTTCGTCAACGCCGACATTGAGGCGGTCGTTCGTTCTGTCTCCGAAATCACCGGCCGCAATTTCATCATCGACCCCAAAGTCAAAGGCACGGTCAACATCATTTCGACGCGGCCGGTTTCGCGCGATCTGGTCTATCCGACATTGTTGTCGGCGTTGCGTTTGCAGGGTTTTACCGCCGTCGAAGGCAACGGTGTGGTCCGCATTGTGCCCGAAACCGACGCCAAGCAATACGGAGGCTCTGGAAAAATAGGCGGCGATCAACTGATTACCAAAGTGATTCCGTTACGCTACGAATCGGCAACGCCGATGGTGGGTATCCTGAAGCCGCTGGTGTCGCCGAGCAATTCTGTGCTGGCGTTTCCCGGCAGCAACGCGTTGGTGATCACCGATTACGCCGAAAATATGAAGCGACTGGAGCGAGTCGTCGCCTCGCTCGACCAGCCGCCCGCTGCCGAACCGCTGATGGTGCGGCTCAAAAACGCCTCAGCGCTGGACATGTTGCCGATGTTGAACAAACTGTTCGTCGAGGGCGCCGCGGCCAGCGCGGGAACGCCTGGCGCCGACGCGATGCAACGCGTGGCACTGGTCGCTGACCCGCGCTCGAACAGCGTGCTGATTCGTTGCGACAACCCGGGACGCGCCGAGCGGATACGCGAATTCATCGAAAAGCTCGATGTGCCTGGGCGCGCTGAAGGCAACATCTTCATCATCTATCTGAAAAATGCCGACGCCCAGAGCGTCGCCCAAACGCTGCAAGGCGTGCTGACCGGCAACAGCGCCGGCACAGCCACGAACATCGCCAAGCCGACAACGAACAATCCGGGCGCATCGACGAACACCTCGCTTTCTCGTAATTCTGTTTCCGCCAACACCAGCAGTGCGATGTC
>WQUA01000021.1 GCA_009786025.1 Pseudomonadota bacterium
GTCCCAAGCTGATGTTGGCTTACCCAAAGCAATGGGCCATCATCAACTTTGCGGATAAGAATTCGCAGCGATGGCGTATCTATCCCCTTTATGAGTACTTTCCCGCTCTCCGCGATGGCAGAGGGAGTGGAGGCAAAGATGCCCAAAATAAATGCCGCATAAACAACCGTAAGTTTTTTCATGGATTCTCCTGATGTGTGCCGCAAAATTATAGCCTATAGAAAAGCTTAGATAAGGCCACCTGGGTTGAGCGCAAGGTCAGGCGCAAATGTTTGTCTTCCACGCATGTGTTGCCTCTTCTTCTGTTGAGAACACATTGATGATTGGCTTCCAAAACTTGCCTTCCTCTGCAACGCACTCAAGGCATGAGTCTTGAAAGGTAAATATGTAGTGCATCTTGTTTTCCAAGAATCGCTGCTTGTCATGGCGGTGATGAACAGAATTCTGTTTTTCAAGTTCTTCAATCCAAGGCGAATTTTCAACGCGATGCACGCTATACCATTTGAGACCCTTTGAACAAAGCGGATGCCCGCCAAGGGCTTCGTTATTAGGAGCGCCAAATTTGAAGATGCTGACAAGCGGAAATTTAATGATTGCTATTGCATCGTTGGCCGTTGTGTAGCGAAGCAGCAAGGAGCTATCGTTAGCGAAGACGACCGCTTCTGACGCGCTATGCGGCTGAGGCCAGTTCTCAAGCACAACCAAAGTTGGGGGTTTCATAGAGTCGACGTGAATTATGGTGCAGCCTGACGCCTGGATGAGCCGGTGCACTTCAGAGCGTCCGGGTTGAGCGCATTGTTAGACAGGGCGAATGACGAGGAAGTTTCTAACGCTGTAGTAGCCATTGGTTTTTTTCCATGGGATTGCTTGCAAACATTCAATTCCAGCCGGCCATTCTTCGTTATCCAGCAGCGCCTCAAATGTTGGTTCTCCGTTGTAGTTACTGAAAAAAATCCTGACCCAATGAAGTTTGCCGGAGAAAGGCTGATGAACGATTGCCGACTGCATTGCAGGAAACAATTGGCGGGGGATATGCGCATGTTGACAGCCCGCCATCGTCCTCGTTCCGAAGGGGCCGATGTATGCGTTGAAATTTCTGCCGCCGATTTCCCAGGTCTCAATACTCACCTGCTCAGGGTCGTGTTTTCCCCANAACGCAGCTAACATGACATGCAGCGAGTTGCGCATGAAGTTCTCAAGGGCNTCACGNGCCCCCGCATCTTCAGCGCCGATGCCGCCAAAACATTCCTCGACGACAACCCCGTCTTCGATGAGCACACGAACCGAAAGAACGCCGGTAAATTTTTCACTCGGATACCAGAACGCGCAGATCGCAGGAAGTTGTCCATTGGGAAACACCCAGTCGTTTTCCATCGTGCACGCCAAACCGTGTGATTCCATGATTTTTTTAAGCGCTACCGCGAGTTCGGTTGTGTTCATAAATAGAAGAACAAGGGGTTATCAATATCTAACGCTCAAGATAATCTGTGGCGAAGCCGTCCGGGTTGATTGCAATGTCAGATCAGCGTCTTTTGTGTGATCTTTTTTCTCGGCGCCAGATACGTGAAAATGGGGGAGAGGGTGCCTCATTTGGTGTGTGGCGCGCTCATATAGAGATCGTATGCGGTCTTGACCTGCGCCTCGGAAAAATCCAGCCGCTCCGCGTTTTTCCAACCAAGTTTCGACTTGTTGAGCCATTTCAATCCCTTGTCCCCGGCGGCAAAAAGCCCGCCTGGTCCCTGATATGCTTTTTGGACGCCAGGCAGGTATTGCGGCGAGAGAAGAAAGCGTTCCTCTGCAACCGTGATTAACCCGCATCGGATAAATTTTGTGAGGGTTGAAGAGAGCTCATGGGGAGCAGGGATTGCGTGATTGGTGGCGTCCGCCGCCGCAATCAACTTATGAAGCGGCGCTCCCGTTCCACCTTCTTGCGCCAGCAGTAGCGCCATCAGCAGCCAGCCATCAGTCCACGACCATTCGATTTGCATTGCTGAGATCACCAAGCCTAATGTTTATATTTACCGGTATTCCAAGACCCGTCAACTGAATGTGCGGCACCTCAAGTAAACGACTCCTCTGTGTCCTCAAAACGCCCGCACGATATGCACCACCTGTGCACGCCGCTGCTGTCCCGGAGCAGAAGGCAGCCCGACGACGATGCGCAGCATGGGCAGGCGGATTCTTTTTGCTCGTTTTCCTCAGCAAGGTAATGGCAGTGGCTACACCGCCATTGGGTATATGGGGACGATTCTTCATCCAGGCTCCACGTGATCGCCTTATGGGTACATTTCGGACAGATTTGCAGTGACATGAACTCAAGCCTTACACATAAGTGAACCGATGGCGCCGCCGTCCGGGTTGGGCGCAAGGTCAGGTACTCTGCCTTTCTCTGGCCCTGGATGCCAAATATTTTTCATACCCTGAGGTTCCGTCAAAACAATTCTTGCCGCGCTTGCTGATGAAGTTTTCGCTCAGGTAGCGTTCAAGCTGTTTTGTTTTTTGGCAAAACTGTTCCGACTTGTTCTGTGTTGTCCCCTCCGGATCGATGAATTGGGTCGCATACTGTACGAGGTAGAGGAGGCCGACGGCAAACATGTCACATCTGCTAACCTCCATAAGTTCGTTCCTCCGCCACAGGTCATTTTCCAGGTAAATGCCCTTTTCGTCGTCCGCCCATGTCAGGTCGGCGATGTTCAATACATGGTTTGCCAGATACAGGCGTAAAAAATCATCGCCCGTTTTTGCCAGCTCTTCCACGGGAATCCTGTCGAATTTACGCTTCTCCACTGCTTTGTCCCAGTACCAGCGATAGACGACCAGTCCTGCGTCATGGCAATGGCGGACAATATGCAACAATTCATCCTTTGTCCAATATCCGCTTAAATTTTTGTATTGGTACTTGATTTTCGGGGTCTTGCACAAGGTCAGCGGGTTGGCGACCAGGGAATTGGTTGGAGAATAATTGATGTCTACGCTCAAAGCGATGGATGTTTTTCCGCAAGTACTGCACGCTGATTGCACTTCAACATGTTTAATATCATCGTACTGTTCGCGGTAGTAATAATTGAATCGCAAGGTGAACCACTCGTTTTTGCATGAGCATTTTTTCGTTCTCGGATACGAGTCCTGAATGGTGTCGTACCAATAATCGGCGCTATCGAGCAGCAGATAGTTCTTGCCGGTTCTGCTGGTAGCCAGCCCGATGCCTTCATCCTTGATCAGGCGCAACTGAAATTCGGCTTCGCCTTCATCCGTAATGATTTGTTTTGAAATTTCTTTTGCCATGGTTGTTGTGCTTCTTCGGGGGGCTGGAGTGGATAGGCGAGGTCATGGGATAGAGTAAGGCTATACGCTAGGTGATTTTCGAGCAATAGGCCACCATTCTTCCGTCGGGATAGTCGCCTTCCCATCCGCACGGCCAAAAGCCCTTTTTATACAACGACCACAATTTATTATGAAACAGGCTGTTCCTATTGAAATAAATATTTTGGGAACAAAAATATAAATCCGCTTCTATATCGTTTGAAGCGTCTGAAAGAAACGCCGGGATTCTTTTTAGAATTTCCGGCAGCACATTCTCTTCCCACGCGACTCTGATCTCCAGTCGGTCAGAGGGCGCCTTTGCATTTCCTGCAACGCTCTCTCGAATATCAAGCCATACCGAATACGCGTCATCCCATTGGGTTCGAGATGTTTCGATGGCTTTTTCGGCGTCATCAATGAATAACACCCCTTTATCCATTGCGGCATCAGGGATTCCGCTGAGGAATGAGGGGCTGTGAATCAAGTCGATGACCGGATTAAATAGCTCTGCGTAGCTAAGGTTTGCCATTCTGTGCCGCCTTGTTTTACTCCCCGGTGTTTTGAAAGAATTTCCCCAGTCTTGGTTTCTGATGCTTGCACCCTGGTCAAATCACCTTTGAGTATTTTCCCTGCGTTTCCGCTTCACGCAAATGGCGGTCGAAGACCATCGCGACGGTACGCACGAGAAGGCGACCGCGGTCGGTGACTTTGATCCGATCCGGCAGGCATTCGATCAAGCCATCATTGGCGAGCGGCGGCAACATCGCGCGTTCGGCGGCGAAATAATCGTCGAATTGGATTCCCCACTTGGCTTCGACTTTTGCCGGTTCCAATTCAAATTGACACATCAACTGCTGGATGACAGCGCGGCGCAGTTCGTCGTCGCGCGTCAAGATATAGCCGCGCAATACCGGCAGCTTTTGCGCGTCGAGCGCCGCGTAATAGTCGTCCAGCGTTTTGACGCTTTGCACGTAGGTCGGGCCGACTTTGCTGATGCCGGAAATGCCGAACGCCAGAAGGTCACAGTCGGCGTGGGTGGTGTAGCCTTGAAAGTTACGGTGCAATGTTCCTTCGCGCTGGGCGCGAGCCAATTCGTCGTCCGGTTTGGCGAAGTGATCCATGCCGATATACACGTATCCGGCGTTGCCCAGTTTTTCAATCGCCAGCGCCAGAATGCGCAGTTTGTCCTCCGGTTTCGGCACGTCTTCAAGCGCAATGCGACGCTGCGGCTTGGCCATGTGCGGCACATGCGCGTAGTTGTACAGCGCGATGCGATCAGGCGCGACGGCGATGACTCGGTCGAGTGTTTCGGCAAAACCGGTGAGTGTTTGTCTGGGAAGCCCGTAGATCAGGTCAATGTTGACCGAAACAAAACCGTGCGCGCGCGCGGCATGGATGACCGCCAATGTCTCTTCTTCGCTCTGGATGCGATTGATCGCCTGTTGTACATCGGGGTTGAAATCCTGTACGCCGACGGAGATGCGGTTGAAGCCGAGTCCGCCGAGCAGGGCGACAGTTGCTTCATCGACTTTGCGCGGATCGACTTCAATCGACACTTCGGCGTCCGGCGTTATGGTGAAGTGTTTGCGCAGATGTCCCATCAGATCGCGCATTTCTTCATGTGACAGAAAAGTCGGCGTGCCGCCGCCCCAGTGCAGTTGTTTCAGCGCCCGAGATTCGCGGTCTTCAATCTGGCGTGCGACCAGATCGAGTTCGCGCGCCAGATAGCGGATGTATTTGGCGCTGCGACCGTGGTCTTTGGTAATGATTTTGTTGCACGCGCAGTAATAGCAAATCGTATTGCAAAACGGTAGATGCACATACACTGATAACGGCTCCGGCGGGTGCATGTTGCGGCGCGCTGCCAACGCCTGCCGGTAATCGGCTTCGGTGAAGCGGTTGTGAAAACGGTCTGCGGTCGGATACGAGGTGTAGCGCGGCCCGGATTCGTCGTATTTGCGGATCAGCGCCTCGTCAAAGGCGACTTGCTTGGAAAAAAGGGGTGTCGGCATAAATCAACACTTCTTTGCTTTGCGCGCTGCACGCGCTCGGGAAAGGTTTACAGAAAAAGCTGATTGTAGCTTATTCCCGCTGCTCCCCATCGGAACCCATTGGAGGTCAGGTATCAATGGGCTCCGTCGCCGAAGAGTCGCGCGAACCAGCTTTTTTTAAGCCAGATCTTTTTCTTCTCGGCCATTTCCGCTTCCTCTTTACCGAATTTGGCGATCAGGCAGGCCGAATAATTGGCATCCTCGCTTTTGATGTGCTTGATCAGCCAGTGCACCAGTGAGTCATGAAGCTCCTTGCCGATATCTTCGCCGTTCAGGAAACGCTTTTTGTATTCTTCGATACGGCGGATGAAAAGATCGTGGATGCGCCGGTGTACCTTTAAATAAGGGTATTCAGCTTCCTCCAGCAATGTTTCTTCAAAGCCGAAATGCGATTCTGTATATTCGATCGTATCCTCCAACACTTCAGCCATTGCGTGGCGGTCACCCAAGTTGTCTTGGAGCTTATTGGCATACTCGATGATGCGCTTGTGCTGATTATCGATCGCTTCAATGCCAACACTCAGTGCGTTTGTCCATTCTACGTGAGCCATAACGGATACCTCTGTTTAGTCTTACTGCCCCAGCTCATCAACCGCCGAAAAACCGCGTGAGCCAGCCCTTTTTCTTTTGAGTCATCTTCGCTTCATCCTTACCGAATTTGGCGATCAAGCTGACCGAGTAGTTGGCGTCCTCACTTTTGATGTGCGTGACGAGCCAACGCACCAGCGTGTCATGAAGTTCCTCGCCGATGTCTTCACCGGCCAGAAATCGTTCTTTGTATTTTGCGACGCGACGAACGAAAAGGTCATGGATACGTTTGTGCGCCCGTAGATAGGGATACCCCGACTCTTCCATCATCGCTTCTTCAAAGCCGAAATGCGATTCCGTATATTCAATCGTGTCCGCTAATACATCGGCCATTGCCTGGCGGTCGTGCAAATTATCATAAAGCTTATTGACATACTCGATAATCCGCTGGTGCTGTTTATCGATCGCTTCGATGCCGACACTCAGTTCGTCAGTCCATTCTATGTGCGCCATAACGAATATCCTTTGCTATCCTGTTGCATTTCCGGATAGGCATTCATAACAACAAGAAGTTCCTTCGCCAACTGCTTAATCCCGCTACAAAAGCCCGATCACCCACGGTTTTAAATCATATCACTAATTGCGAATATATCAAAGACAACGCTACGGCCATAGCTGCCAAGGTGTGAGGTTCCGCCGTTGCCCGCGCCGCAGCGCGCAAGGCGTGGCGGCCTTCTTCCGTTCCCTGGCGCGCCAGCCAGTCTTTCAGGACGGATTGATAGCCTGGTACATCGAGCGCATCGCGTACCCAGCCGTTACGACCTTCAGATATCCATTCCGCCGCGCCGCAACCCGTGCTTGTCAGCAGCGGCAAGCCGCAGGCCAGCGCTTCAATACAGGCGTTGGGAAACGGGTCGTATAGCGTCGGCAGAATGAACGCATCGGCAGCGCCATAGACCGACTTCACGTCGTCAACCGCCCCCAGAAAGCGTACCCGCGACGCCACTCCCAATTCCCGCGCCAACGCTTCATACCGTGCTCGCCGTTTGTCTTCACCAGCGACCACCAGATGAACAGGGGGCAACGGCGCGATTGCTCGCAACGCGGTTTCCACGCCCTTGCGCGCGAAGCCAGAGCCGACGAAAGCCAGCAGCGGTGTTTCATTGTCGATGCGCCAGCGCGCGCGCGTTTTATTGCGGCCACATACCGCATCGTGCGCGACATCGGGATGGAAGGCCGCGGTGTCTACACCGTTATAAATCACCGCCAGCTTTTCGGCGGGCACGCCGAAGCGCGCGGCAATATCGTCGCGCACCATCCGGGAATTGCAGATCACGTAGCGCAGGGCCGGATGTGTGAACATCGCGCGCTCGGTCCGACAGAGATAACGGTGGTAGGGGCTCCAGCGCAATGCCATTCGGCCTATCGTGCTGCGCGTGCGTGCATCGTGTTCCAGCCAAGTTGCATGAACGCCGTCGCCGGCACGAAAAATCGCGGCACCGGGAATACGCTCATGACTTTGCAGAAGATCGTATTCCGTTGCCTGACGACGAACCGCGCGAGCGAACGATGCTTCGCGCCAGGTGCGTCCCAGATAAAAAGGATCGATTCGCTGAAAGCGCCAATCGGACTTTGTCCCCTCAGGCCAATCGCGCGCCAGCAGCGTGACGGCGACTCGTCCTTCGGCGCTTAGCGCTTCCAGCGCGCGCGCGACAAAACGCTCGGCGCCGCCATGTGGGTTATAACGCTGCCGTGCGATGGCCAGCCGGATCATGAAATCAAGGGGAGGCGCCGGTACGAGTGCCGAGTACCATCGGCAGCAGCAGCCGGAACGGCATCAGCAGAAATATCGCCATCGTCAGCTTGAACGCCAGATCGCCTGCGGCCAGCGTTAACCAAGGCATATCGGTACCGGCGAAAGCGCAACTGAAAAAGATCGCCGTATCGAGAATGGACGCCAGCACCGACGCGATCAGCGGCGCTCGCCACCAGCTTTGCCGACGCAGCCGGTGAAACACCGAAATATCCAGCAGTTGCGCGCACAAAAAAGCAAGACCGGAAGCGGCTGCGATTCGTACTGGCGCCAGTTGCGCCGAAACGCAGATCGCCAGCGCAAACCCCAGCCAAGCCACTTGCCGCGCCGCTTGCGGCCCGGCACGGCGGTTGGTTAACTCCGAAACCAGAAACGCCAGCGGATAAGTGAACGCGCCATAAGTCAGCCAGTCGTTGATCGGAAACTGCACCAGCCAGTTCGACGACACGACCACCGCCGCCATTGCCAGCATCGCTGGCCACAGTCGTCGGAGGATTTGCCATTTCAGAATCGTGTCGGACATGGTGAATCGTTCTTTCCGGGTTTACTTATCGGCTGCCGCCGGTGTTTGACAAAAGTGGAGCAGGGAGTTCAAAAAGAAAAGGAGTTTACCTCAATTCAACCTATCGAGCGCTGGAAGGGAGCGGCGCCGATATCCACAATTTTTGTGGATAACTGTGTGCAGGAGTAGGCATGGATCACGGCAGGGCGCTTTTTGCTGCGAATGTGCGGATTTTGAACGCCTCGCGCTGTTGGCCATTGTTGACTTTTCGGCGTCTTCCGCGTAAACGGTGAGCGCCGACGGCAAGGCCTTTTTATCAGCGTGCTGACCTTCATGGTATTTCCCGACAGTATTTTCCAATAAGAATTTTCCAATTTCCATCAGAACGGCGGCTTCGCTATAATACAAAATTCTCACTGATTCCAACACTCCGCCGTGCCCGCGCAACATTCCGCGTCTGTTCCCCGATTGTCCTTATCAGGCATTACCAAGTGCTATCCGGGTGTCGTTGCCAACGACAATATTCGTCTTGACGTAATGCCGGGAGAAATTCACGCCGTGTTGGGCGAAAACGGCGCGGGCAAATCGACGCTGATGAAAATCATTTACGGCGCCGTTACGCCCGATGCTGGCGAAATCCGTTGGGAAGGGCAACCGGTTACGATCCACCATCCGGCGCAGGCGCGCGCGCTGGGTATCGGCATGGTGTTTCAGCATTTTTCGCTGTTTGAAACACTGACGGTCGCTGAAAACATCGCATTGGGCAGCGTCCAGCGCTGGCGTGGCGATGTCTTGCGTCGGCACATCGCTGAGTTGTCACAACATTACGGTTTGCCGCTTGATCCCGATCGCCATGTTCACTCAATGTCGGTTGGCGAGCGCCAGCGGGTCGAAATCATCCGTTGTCTGTTGCAGTCGCCGCGATTGCTCATCATGGACGAGCCGACCTCGGTGCTGACCCCACAGGCCGTCGAAAAACTGTTTGAAACGCTGCGCCTGCTCGCTGCCGAAGGATGCAGCATTCTGTACATCAGTCACAAGCTCGATGAAATCCGGTCTTTGTGCCAACGCGCCACCGTGCTTCGCAACGGTCGCGTCTCCGGCGCCTGCATTCCCGCCGAAGAAAGCGGTGCGTCGCTGGCGCGGATGATGACGGGTAGCGAATTACCGCACCCGAAACTGCATCCGGTGGTGCGCGGGAATGCGCAACTGGTGATCGACCGGTTGAGCTACATTCCTGACGATCCGTTCGGGATGACACTTTCCGATATTGTGCTGGACGTACACGCCGGTGAAATCGTCGGCATTGCCGGGGTGTCTGGCAACGGTCAGCGCGAGTTGGTGGCGCTTTTGTCTGGTGAAAAACAGCTTCCGGCAGCGCAACGGCACGCCATCCAGTTGTGCGGCGCGGCAGCAGGCGCGCTCAAGACCGAAGCCCGCCGCGATCTGGGGCTGGCCTACATTCCTGAAGAACGTCTGGGGCGTGGTGCGGTGCCGGAGATGACGCTCACCGAAAACACGCTGCTTACGACGCATCGGCAAAATCTGGTGCGTTATGGCGTGATTCGTTCCGGCGCCGCTCGTCGCTACGCGCGGGAAACCATCGCCCGTTTCGGCGTCAAAGCGGGTGGAGCGCACGCGCTGGCGCAAAGTTTGTCGGGCGGTAACCTGCAAAAATTTATCATCGGTCGTGAAGTGCGGCAAAACCCGCGCGTGTTGCTGGTTGTGCAGCCAACCTGGGGCGTCGATGTCGGCGCGTCTGCCCAGATTCGTCAGGAATTGATCGACTTGCGAACACAGGGCGTCGCCGTGTTGGTGTTGTCGGAAGAGCTCGACGAACTCTTCGAGATTTGCGATCGGTTGGCAGTGATCGCGCAAGGCCGCTTGTCGCCGCCGCTGATTACCCGCGAAACGACGCCGGAAAAGGTTGGCTTGATGATGGCCGGTTCTTTCGTTGCGCCTGCCGCTGCATGATGCTGCGCCTCGAACCCCGCTCCGAACCGTCGCGTCTGGCGACCTGGTTGTCGCCGCTTGCCGCGTTGCTGGCGACGCTCGTCATCGGTGCTACCGTTTTTGCGTGGCTCGGCTTTGATCCTTGGCAAGCGTTGTTTGTTTTCTTCATCGGCCCGGTCAATTCGTGGTACGGCGTCAGCGAGCTGCTGCTGAAGGCTTCACCACTGATCCTGATCGCCAACGGGCTGGCACCCGGTTTTCGCGCCAACGTCTGGAACATTGGCGCCGAAGGCCAGCTCATTCTCGGCGCTCTTGGCGCTACCGGCATCGCGCTGGCGTTTGATGGCGTTGAAGCAGGCTGGCTGTTGCCGCTGATGCTGGTCAGCGGTACGGTTTGCGGTATCGCCTGGGCCGCGATTCCGGCGTTTCTTCGCACGCGCTTTCGCGCCAACGAAATACTGGTTTCGCTGATGTTGGTGTACGTTGCCGGTTACCTTCTGTCGTATCTGATCCACGGCCCTTGGCGCGATCCCGAAGGCTATAATTTTCCGCAATCCATTCTTTTCCCTGCTTCGGCGTTGTTGCCGACGGTGAGCGACGAAGGCCGTCTCAACATCAGCATCTTTTTTGCGCTGGGTGTGACGCTGCTGTGCTGGTTCTTCACCAAAAAAAGCTGGCTCGGTTTCCAGATGCGGGTGACGGGGCTGGCGCCGGAAGCGGCGCTGTACGCTGGCATTCCAGTTAACCGTACAGTGTGGTTGGGTTTATTGCTCGGTGGAGCCTGCGCCGGGCTCGCCGGCGCTTGCGAAATCGCGGGACCGCTCGGCCAGTTGACCGCTTCGGTGTCGCCCGGTTACGGCTTTGCCGCGATCATCGTTGCCTTCGTCGGACGCTTGCATCCGATCGGTATCGTCTTCGCCGGTTTGCTGCTATCGCTGCTCTATCTCGGCGGCGAAGCGGCGCAAGTCCATTTGGGACTGCCGTCGGCAATCACCGGCCTTTTTCAGGGCGCGCTGCTCTTTGTGCTGCTGGGGGCAGATGTTTTTATCCGCTATCGGTTGCGCTTCGTGTTTTCCCGCCTGGCTGCGGTTGAATCTGTACCACCTTTGCTTGAACCTGACAAGCCGGCGTTGCCGGCGTCACACCACTGATGGAATCCTTCGTCAACCTGATCGTTCTCACGCTTGCCGCCGGCACGCCGCTGGCGCTCGCAGCCCTCGGCGAACTCGTCACCGAAAAATCGGGCGTGTTGAATCTCGGCGTCGAAGGGATGATGACCGTCGGCGCCGTGGCAGCGTTCATCGTCGCCGTCAATACAAATTCGCCCTGGCAGGGGATCGCCGCCGGCGCGGCCGCTGCAGTAGTGCTGGCGCTGGTATTCGCATTCATCGTATTGTCGCTGATGGCCAATCAAGTCGCTACCGGATTGGCGCTTTCGCTGTTCGGTATCGGACTGGCTTCGTTCGTCGGCCGTGATTACGTCGCCAAGGTTATCGGCGGGTTGCCGGTGTTGCATCTTCCCGGCCTTTCCGACCTTCCGATCGTTGGCGAATTGCTTTTCTCGTATAGCCCGATCGTCTATTTGACGCTGGTGCTGTTCGCGCTGACGCAATGGGTGCTGACCCGTACGCGCGCCGGTTTGATCGTACGCGCCGTCGGCGAATCGCCGCAGGCCGCTCACGCCATTGGCTTGCCGGTGATTTTCGTGCGCTATCTCTGTGTTCTTTTTGGCGGGCTTTGCTCAGGGCTGGCCGGCGCTTATCTGGCCGTTGCCTACACGCCGCTGTGGGCGGAGGGCATGATTGCCGGTCGCGGTTGGATCGCTGTCGCGCTGGTGGTGTTTGCCACCTGGAAACCCTGGCGGGCGCTGGCCGGCGCTTATCTGTTTGGCTTCGTCACACTGGCGCAGTTTCAGGTGCAGGCTTGGGGGACAGCCATCCCACCCCAATTTTTGTCGATGCTGCCTTATCTGGCGACCATCGTTGTGCTCGTGTTAATCTCACGCAATGTATTGACCGTTCGACTGAACGCGCCGGTATCGCTCGGCAAGCCGTTTCATCCGGGCGATTGACCTGAACCGAACCGCTGACCTGACCGCCGACCGAATTTCAACCGAGGAGAAACCGATGAAACCACTTCGTCTAAAAAACTTTCTGATTGCTACCGCCGCGCTGTTTTGCGTATCGGTCGTATCGACGACGGCTTTCGCGCAGGGGAAAACCGCCAAAGCCGAACCGTTGAAGATCGGCTTCGTTTACGTCAGCCCGATCGGTGATGCCGGTTGGACGTTTCAGCACGATCAGGCGCGCGTTGCTCTCGAAAAGAAGTTCGGTGACCGGATTCAAACAAAATACATCGAAAGCGTACCCGAGGGCGCCGACGCCGAGCGCGTGGTCCGCGATCTGGCGCAGAGCGGCCACAAGCTGATTTTCACCACTTCGTTCGGATTCATGAACCCGACACTGAAAGTCGCCAACCAGTTTCCTAAAACTTATTTCGAACACGCCACCGGCTTCAAGACCGCCAAAAACATGGGTTTCTACAACGCTCGTTTCTACGAAGGGCGTTACCTTGCCGGAATCATTGCCGGCAAGATGACCAAAACCAATGTCGCCGGTTATGTTGCCGCCTATCCGATTCCGGAAGTGGTTATGGGCATCAATGCGTTCACGCGTGGAATGCGGAGCGTCAATCCGAACGCGCAGGTCAAAGTCGTGTGGGTCAATTCCTGGTATGACCCGGGACGCGAGCGCGAAGCCGCCGACACGCTGGTATCGCAGGGCGCCGATGTTCTGACCCACCATTCCGATTCAACCGCCGTCGTTCAGGCGGCGGAAGCCAAAAAAGTTTATGCGATTGCTTATCACAGCGATATGTCGAAATACGCCCCCCATGCGCAACTCGTGGCTGTCACCCACCATTGGGAGAATTACTACGCAGACGTTGTGCAATCGGTGCTGGATGGCAACTGGAAGCCGGGTAAAGTGTGGGGCGGCATCAAGGGCGGCTTCATCAAGGTTGGCCCGATCAACGCTGTTGTTCCGGCTGACGTTGTGGCGCTGATGAATGCCGCCGAAGCCAACATCGCTTCTGGCAAACTGCACCCGTTCACCGGCCCGATGCGTGACAACGAGGGCAAAGAGCGCCTGGCCGACGGCCAAGTCATTACCGACGATGCCTTGCTGAAAATGGGCTACTACGTTGAAGGCGTTCAAGGCAAGCTGCCGACGGCGAGGTGAGGCTGCGCGTAGCTACGGGATCGATAAATATTCAACGATACGCAAAATGAACAGATGGTATCTGGTGAAGGAAAACTGGAAAAACATATCCGATATTTCGGCGAAATATGGAATGGAGTACGTCGGGCTGGGAGGGGATGTCTGGCCTCACGAATGGGATGGGGATAATTTGCATTTGAGCAGTTTGCTTGAGCGAATGCAAGCCTATACGGAGACTGAATATAACGGTGCGACAATTCATGTGCATGCGCCGGTCGAATTGAAATTGGTCATGGATTATTTCAATTCTCCAAGAGTAGCGACGAAGAAACCGATTCTCATCGAAATACAACTCGCTCATGACGGATTCAACGTCGGCGCGGATGGCTTTGACTTCGGTAATCCGGAGGGAGGGTATTCCATCATTGAAACGGAAATTATCCTGAAGGATTCAAAAGAAGCTATAAACACTTATTTGAACAAATCCGGTCTTTTCAAAAGCATGGCTTTGATGCGCGATTTCATCTCCAGTCTGGAAGGGGCGGCACGGCGCGGCGAGTGTGAGGATTGGGATGGATATGTTCCGCTCGCAATAAAAAAGTTGGCGGGTGGCGCTTCTTCTTCGAAGCTGGCGGATAGTGCGCCATGAAACAAATCTCTCTTTCCGATGCCGATTTTTGCGCCTGGGTTGAACAAGGATTTTCAATCCACGTAAAAGCGATTACGGAATATGGCGACCCCGCGGAACTCTCTGATGATGAAGTTCGGAGATTGGTGTTGTTTTTGCAGGATTATCTGAATGGACAGGATAGTGATGCGTCGCCGACAAGGCTTTGAGCGGTACGGGGAGCTTTTTTTGCGGGCGCGCCTGGAAAACTTTTACCCAATCTTTACATTCCCTTGACAACTCTTAACGCTGAATTTTCTATACTGGCGTCACGTATTCGACAACCTTTATGAAAGGAATTCACCATGAAGAAAACTCTGATTATTGCCACCATTGCTCTGGCCGCCACTGCCGGGATGACGCTAAGCGCTACGGCGCAGGGAACAAAAGCCGATCCTGCCAATTGCCCTGCTGCCGGCTGCCCCGCCGCCGCAGGTATGGCGGGACAAGGCCCCGGCGGGGGGCACATGGCCATGATGGCCGGTCTTAACCTTACTGATGCCCAGAAGGCACAAGTTCAAGACATCATGGCACAGCATCGGGAGGACGCACATACAAAAATCCGCGCCATTTTGACGCCAGAGCAGCAGACAGCCTTTGACGCCAACAAGCCCGGCATGATGGGCGGCGGTCGTATGATGAAAGATATCAATCTCACTGATGCGCAGAAAACGCAAGTTCGCGACATCATGACGCAAGAGCGTGAGGATACGCACGCGAAAATTCGCGCCATTCTGACGCCGGAGCAACAGGCGACCTTTGATGCCAACGCGCAAAAGCAGCAAGCCGGGGGTGGGCAGCATCATAAACACCACAAGCGGTTATAAAAACCGCAGGGACGTTCCAGCAGGGGGCGCGTTTATCGCCTCCTTTTTTATGGTTTTCGTATAACTTTTACCCAATCTTTACACTCCCTTTACGCCTCTTAACATTGGGCGTTCCATACTGGCGTCACGTATCCGATACGTATTCGACAACCCTTAAGAAAGGAACACACCATGAAAAGGACACTTATCATAGCCGCTATCGCTCTGGCTGCTACCGGCATGGCGTTGGGCGTTTCGGCGCAAGGGCAGAGAGGGCAAGGGATGGGTCAGGGGGCGAATGCCGGTAACTGCCCGGTTGCCAACTGCCCTGCTTGTCCATCCCGTACAGGTGCAGGTATGGCGCGCGGCTCCGGCAGCGGACGCATGGCGGTGGTGAACGGGCTTAATCTCACCGATGCGCAGAAAACGCAAGTCCGTGACATCATGATTCAGCAGCGCGAAGAGACGCATGCGAAGATCCGCGCTGTCTTGACGCCGGAACAACAAGCGATTTTCGATGCGCGTAAGGCACAACGGGATGCGTGGTTCGAGCAACGGATGAACTGATTTAACCGCATTGTAAAATCGGCTCGTTTTCACAGGGGCGCATTTTTCTGCGCCCCTTTTCGTTGCCAAGTGCAATAATTTTAAATTTGGGTTAACCTTCCTTAGATGCGCTCACTGTTTTGGAAAATTTTCTTGAGCTTTTGGCTTGCCGTCGTGTTGATCGGCGGGTTGACATTTGCGCTTGGTCGCTGGATGACCGAGGATCGCTGGTTGATGTTGTTTTATCCAGGGTTGTCTTCTTATGCACCGCAATGGTCAGTACTCTACGAAAGCGATGGCCTTGATGCGGCGCAACAATTCTCGATGCAGCAAGCCCGCGACAACGACATCCAGGCCAGCGTTCTTTCCGCCGACGGCGATTTGCTGACGCCTTTGATGTCGCGCCGGGATATTCGACCGGGAATGGGGCAAGGGATGGGCCTCGGCAGAGGGCAAGGATTGGGAATGGGAGTGGGGCAGGCGAGAGGACACGGTATGGGAACCGGTCGCCTCGACCAGGATTACCATCGCCTTACGCACGAATACACTTCGGAAAATGGCGGCCATTACGTTTTTCGGTTTCTGCTGCCGACCAATCGGGTACACGCCTGGCGCGCGTATGTGCTGTTGCCGGTCAATGCGGTGGTTGCGTTGTTTGCTGTCACACTGGCAAGCTGGCTTTTGAGTTTGTCGATCACCCGGCCGATTCACCGTTTGCGCGATGCGGTTGAAAAGCTCGGAAAGACCGATTATCAAAGCGCCCAACTCAACCATATCAGCCGCCGCCGCGATGAGCTCGGTATGCTCGCTCGCGACTTCAACCAGATGGGAGAGCACCTGCAAACGCAGATCGCCAGCCAGCGTCAGTTGCTGCGAGATGTGTCGCACGAACTGCGCTCGCCGCTGGCGCGGCTGCGGGTTGCGCTGGGACTTGCCGAGCGTCGCGCCGAAGCGAGCGAGGCCTCACCGGAAACCTGGGAAAAACTGCAACGCGAATGCGATCGCCTTGACCGGCTGATCGACGAAATCCTGACTTTATCGCGCTTCAGCTCGCATTCTGACTCACTGCCCGAGGCAGCACAGCCGATCAATCTCAGCGCATTGGTTCACGAAACGCTGACCGAATTTCCCGACCTTCCGGTCAAACGGGAAATTGCAGCCAACCTGTGGGTAAACGGTTGGCCAACCTGGCTTGAAAAAGCCTTGTCCAATTTGTTGCGCAATGCAGTGCGTTTCAACCCTCCGGATGCAGCCCTCGACATGACCCTTTCTACTGATGGCGCAACGCACACGCTGCGCCTGCGCGACCACGGCCCCGGTTGTGATCCTGCATTGCTGTCGCGTTTAGGCGAGCCGTTTTTGCGTGCACCCGGCCAAAAAGCGATCGGCTACGGCTTGGGATTGGCAATCGCCAAACGCGCCATTGAACGCCACGGTGGCGCCATCACTTTCAGCCTGCCGCCCGATGGCGGTTTTCAAGTCGAGATAAGCCTTCCTGCGGTAAACTCGGCCAACAACGATCTTTTGCGCGATGAACGAAACCCCGACCCTCATTCTCGTTGACGATGACCAGGAACTGAGCAAACTGCTTGCTGACTGGCTGACCCAGGATGGTTTCGCTGTGCGTTGCTGCCATGACGCGCGCTCGGCGCTCGCTTCGTTGCGCGACCGCCTGCCCGATGCGCTCGTCCTCGATGTCATGCTGCCCGACGGCAGCGGTCTCGATTTGCTCAAAACCTTGCGCGAATCTTTCCCGTCGCTGCCGGTGTTGATGCTGTCGGCGCGTGGTGAACCGCTCGATCGCGTTCTGGGTCTCGAACTGGGCGCCGATGATTATCTTGCCAAGCCTTGTGACCCGCGCGAACTGACCGCCCGTCTGCGCGTTCTGTTGCGTCGCCGCGTTATTGTCGCTTCAACCGATACGCCGTCTGTTTTGACCCTCGACGACGTAACACTGTACACGCAGCGCGGCACCGTCGCGTTGCGTGGCCAGTCGACCAGCATCGTGCTGACGCTGACGGAGGGCCGTATTCTTGAAGCGTTGTTGGCCCGACCTGATCAACCCATCGACAAGGCCGAGTTGTTTAAAGCGGCGCTTGGCCGTAAACCGATGGCTTACGATCGCAGCCTCGATGTCCACATCAGCAACCTGCGCAAAAAACTTGGCAACCATTCCGATGGCCAAGCCCGCATTGTTGGCCTGCGCGGGCGCGGTTACATGTATGTCAGGAACCATGGATCGGAGAGCGGTAAGTAAATCAGACAAAGCACGGCTCAAGGATTACCGTCTTATCTGAGTGTTATGCTATAGTCATGGCGGAGGGAGCGGGATTCGAACCCGCGTTAGGGTATTACCCTAAACACGCTTTCCAGGCGTGCGACTTAAACCACTCATCCATCCCTCCGGCAAGGGCGCAATTGTACCTCAAAAACCGATAACATCCGCTGAAAACGCGCTAAAGTAATGCTCGCGCCGCGCCGTCAGGGCGATCAAGCGAACAGGTTCAGCTTTTTTTTCGATGACCACCACTCCTAACACTTCTTTACCGACTGTCGCCATTTTGCTCTGTGTCTATCAGGGCGAAGCCTTTTTGGCGCAGCAGCTGGATTCGATCGCCTGTCAAACCCATTCGCAATGGAAGGTGTACGTTGCCGATGATGGCTCGACCGATCGCACCCGCGCGATTCTCAAAGAACACCAATCGCAATGGGGGGCTGATCGTTTGTACATCACTGACGGTCCGCAGCGCGGTTTCGCTGCCAATTTTTTGACGCTGTTGTGCCAGGACATTGTTCACGCCGATTATTACACTTACTGCGATCAGGATGACCTTTGGGAGCCGGACAAGCTGGAGCGGGCATTGCGTTTTGTTTCACCGATCTCTTCCGAAAAACCCGTGCTCTACGCTTCCCGCACTCAGTTGATTGACGAATCCGGTGCTTCGCTCGGCTTCTCACCGCGCTTCACGCGACCGCCCGCTTTTACCAACGCGCTTGTTCAAAGCATTGGCGGTGGCAACACGATGCTCTTCAACGAAGAGGCGCGTCGGTTACTGAAAAGCGTCGGTATTGTCGATATTCCGGCGCATGACTGGTGGACTTATCTTGTCGTTAGTGGTTGTGGCGGCGCTGTGTTTTACGATCCCAATCCAAGTGTACTGTACCGCCAGCATACGAAAAACCAGATGGGCGCCAACCTCGGGTTCGCTGCCCGTCTTACCCGCGCTCGCATGTTGCTCGACGGGCAGTTCAGAGCATGGAACACGCGCAACCTGACCGCGCTACGCGCGTTGCGCCCGCAACTCACGCTGGAAAACCAGAAAATACTTGATACCTTTACCGCAGTTCGTAGCGATAGCCTGTTCGCTCGCCTCACCGCGCTTCGCCGAAGCGGCGTTTATCGACAAACCTTCGGGGGAAATTTGGGATTGTTCGTTGCGGCGTGTGGGGGGAAGTTGTAGGCAGGGGGCAGAAATGCGTCATTGTGAGCGTAGCGAAGCAATCCAGACACCGGGTAGATTCTGCGACTCCGCTTTGCTTCGCGCAGAATGACGGAAATATTCTCCGCGTTCTCCGCGCCTTTGTGTGAATTACACAAAGGCGGGTTTGAAACCCGCCCCTACACTAGGCGTTGTCAAAAAACGCCGTGCTCTCTAAGAATGTTGATCCCGATGGCGATCAACACCAGGCCGCCGATAACAGTCGCTTTATCACCCAAATGACCTTTGGCGGACACCAAACGCCCGAGGTGCATACCGCAAGCGGTCGCGCCGAAGCAGACGATACCGATAACCAGCGCCGGCAGCCAGATGCCGATGTCGATCAGCGCGAACGACAATCCCACTGCCAGCGCGTCGATACTGGTTGCAATACCCAGCAGTATCAAGGTACGACCTCGCGTCGGATCGGTGCGGTCGGGGCGCGGCGCGCCATCTTCAAGTTTGCGATGATCCCACGCTTCTTTCAGCATGTGGATACCGACCAGCGCCAGCAATCCGAACGCCAGCCAATGACCTATCGCTTCAATATAACGGTAAACGCCGGCGCCGAGCAGCCAGCCGATGATCGGCATTCCGAACTGAAAGCCGCCGAAGGTTCCGGCCATTCGTAGTGTCTGCGGTATGGTCACCTGTTTCAACTGAATGCCGGCGGTGATTGCCACGGCGAAGGCATCAGCCGCCAGCGCAAGAGCCAGCATCAAAAGCGTTAGTATCGTCATAAGTTTTTCTTCAAAAATGTTTTAACCGCAAAGATCAGAAATCAGAGATCCCCCCTCTCTTCCGGCCTTTGGCCACCCTCTCCCACGAGGGGAGAGGGTTTGTGGATTTTGCGATTTCGCTTTGCTTTGCGCAGAATGACATCCGTCTTCACGTGAGATATTTTTTACGCTCTTTGCATTCTCTGCGATTAAATTACTTCTTCCCACCCGCCGTCCGTCGCTTGTTTCCCGCTTCCCGATCGCGTCGCCGTAACTCCGCCAATTTTTCGCCGATTTTTGCTTCGAGTCCGCGCGATGTCGGGCGGTACCAGTTCGGTTCTGCCATATCGTCCGGCAAATACGTTTCGCCTGCCGCGTAGCCATCCTCTTCGTCGTGGGCGTAGCGATAATCGTGGCCATAGCCCAATTCTTTCATCAATCGCGTTGGTGCGTTGCGCAAGTGCATCGGCACCGGCCTTGAGCGGTCGGCACGAATGAATGCGCGCGCCGCGCCATACGCCAGATAACCGGCGTTGCTTTTCGGCGCGACCGACAAGTACAGAACCGCTTGCGCCAGCGCCAGTTCTCCTTCGGGTGAGCCGAGGCGTTCGTAAGTCTCGGCGGCGGCGTTGACGATTTGCGTTGCGCGCGGGTCGGCCAAACCGATGTCTTCCCATGCCATTCGGACAATGCGTCGCGCCAGATAGCGCGGGTCGGCGCCGCCGTCGAGCATCCGGCACAGCCAGTAAAGCGCCGCATCAGGGTGCGAACCGCGTACCGCTTTGTGCAATGCCGAAATTTGATCATAAAAGGCTTCGCCGCCTTTATCGAACTGCCGCAGCGAACGCGCCAGCGCCGATTCGACAAACGCAGCATCAAGCGTGACTGGCTTTTCCTGACGCGCGGCTTCTTCGAGCGCAACGCCCAACTGTTCGACGAGGTTGATCAGACGCCGCCCGTCGCCATCGGCGTAAGCGATCAAAATCTGTCGCACTTCCTCCGGCAGTGTATGCCCTGGCAGCGCCGCCTTCAACGCTCGGTCAAGCAACTGCGCAAGCTCATCAGCAGAAAGTGGTTGCAACACATAAACCGTCGCTCGCGATAGCAATGCGCCGATCACTTCAAACGACGGATTTTCCGTTGTCGCTCCGATAAACGTGAACAAGCCGCTTTCAACATGCGGCAAAAACGCATCCTGCTGCGCCTTATTGAAACGGTGCACTTCGTCAACGAACAAAATCGTCGAGCGCCCCATCTGTGCCTGCGTATTCTCCGCCTGAATCACCGCATCACGGATGTCCTTGACGCCGGACAACACCGCCGATAGCGCAATGAATTCCGCGTGAAACGCTTCCGCCATCAGTCGCGCCAAAGTAGTTTTGCCGACGCCGGGCGGCCCCCACAAAATCATCGAGTGTGGCTTGCCTAGATGGAAAGCCGTCGCCAGCGGTTTTCCCGGCCCCAACAAATGCCGTTGCCCGATCACCTCGTCAAGCGTTTTCGGTCGCAAGCGCTCCGCCAGCGGCTGCGAGGCTTGCGGGACTTTGACGGTGAATAAGTCACTCATAAGGAGGAGCCGCCGATCAACAGGAGGGAATTATGCAATGCTAAAAGGTATTTCGCGGCAGCGCAAACCGGGGATGGCGGCTGGTTCCTGGTGTTGATAACGCGCTATCGTCATTCTGCGACTTTGCGCAAAATGACATGTATTCACGTCGATGGAAAATGCTCCAACTTACGGCAAAGGCAGTGCCTGAAGCTCTACGATTTCAATACCGCCCTTGCTGCTTGTAGATGTAGTTGGCCAGCTCGGTTTGCTGCATGGACAGCCGGTACTGAACCTGGTGAGCAACGCGCAGGATCGCCCGCATCACGTTATAGACAATGCGGGGCTCTTTATCGAGCAGCGACTCCAGATGAGTGCGGCTGATCGTGAATGTTTGTGTCGGCGCTATCGCGACCAATGAGGCATAGCGCTGGGTATTGTCCATGAAGCCCAGCTCACCGGCAAAATTGCCGGCGGTGATTGTGTTGAGCAGCACTTGATCGGGAGTTCCGGCGTTCTTGATGACGCCGAGCGAGCCCTTGACGATGACTTGCAGATTTTCGTCGGATGTCCGCTCGTGAACCAGAATATCGCCTTCCTGATAATCGTGCATCTCGATGAGGGAGGCCAATATTTTGCATTGTTCGGGATTGAGTTCGGCTGCCAGCTTGCTTTGGCTGAGAACTTCAAAACGTACGTCATCCATGATCCACCCCTGCTAAAAAAGAATATAAAAACGGGAGAGATGATACCTGAGATTCGGGCGATGTAAAACGTGATGAAAAAAGGGTTAATACGAAACCAAAACGGCGCCGGCCGGAGGGCGACGCCATAAAGCTGAAGCGATGCTTCGAGAAACTGCCCATACAGAGAGTGAGGGCAAAGGGGCTGTTTTGGGTTCGGGTACGCCGGGATCAGTAGAGCTTCGGCGGCAGTTGCTGGCTACGCAGGCGCTTGTGGTGGCGCTTGGCGGCGGCGGCTTTTTTGCGTTTGCGTTCGGAGGTCGGCTTTTCGTAGAACTCACGGGCGCGCAGTTCGGTGAGCAGGCCAGTTTTTTCAATGGTGCGCTTAAAGCGGCGCAAAGCAGCTTCAAACGGTTCGTTTTCGCGGACGCGGACGTTAGGCATGTAGCAGAATCCTTTGTAAAAAAGTGGGCATAAACCCGAGATCGGTAAATATAAAATTATAGCGTCTTTAGGGAGGTGGAGTAAAGCAGCGCAACCATTCGGCGGTGGGAATAAGGCGGAGACAACACAAAAGGCGACAATTCCGGGCGGGATGCGCAGGGCATTGGGCGGCTTTTTGCCGTGTGGAAACACCGGAAATCGCCTCCCCAAACCGGGGGTGGAGCTATACAATGCAGCCGATTGAGAAGAAAAGGAAGGGGAAGTTATGACGCGCCGAATCATTGGGGTAGAGGAGCGGCCGCCGCTATTGGAGATGCTGCCGCTGAGTTTTCAGCATTTGTTCGCGATGTTCGGGGCGACGGTTCTGGTGCCGATCTTGTTCAAGGTCAACCCGGCGACGGTGCTGCTGTTCAACGGGATCGGCACGATTTTGTATCTGATTATCTGTAAAGGACGGATTCCGGCCTATCTGGGATCGAGTTTCGCGTTTCTATCGCCGGTGTTGCTGATTTTGCCGCAGTACGGGTATGAAGCGGCACTGGGTGGATTCATCGCGGTGGGCGCGGTGTTTTGTCTGGTTTCGTTGATCGTCGCCAGGGTCGGCATCGGCTGGATCAAGGTGGTGTTTCCGCCGGCAGCAATGGGTGCGATTGTGGCGGTGATCGGACTTGAACTGGCGGGAGTGGCCGCCGATATGGCCGGGTTGCTGCCGAAAGCGGGCGAGGTCGCCGACCCGGTAACGGTGGCGATTTCGCTGTTTACGCTGGCGGTGACGGTGCTGGTGTCGGTTGTGTTTCGCGGTTTTCTGGCGATTATTCCGGTGTTGATCGGTGTGCTGGCTGGTTATACGCTGGCGTTTTTCATGGGTAAGGTGGATTTCACGCCGGTCGCCGATGCGGCCTGGTTCGCGTTGCCGACGTTTTATACGCCGAAATTTGAATGGATCGTGATTCTCACCATTTTGCCGGCGGCGCTGGTGGTGGTCGCCGAACATATCGGGCACCTGATCGTGACTGCCAATATCGTCGGCAAGGATTTGATGCGCGAGCCGGGACTGCATCGCTCGATGCTCGGTAACGGCGTATCGACGATACTGTCCGGCTTCTTCGGGTCGTCGCCGAACACGACGTACGGCGAAAATATCGGCGTGCTGGCGATTTCAAAAGTTTATAGCACCTGGGTGATCGGTGGTGCGGCGGTGCTGGCGATTTTGTTGTCGTGCGCCGGCAAGCTGGCGGCGGTGATTCAGGCGATTCCGGTACCGGTGATGGGCGGTGTGTCGCTGTTGCTGTTTGGCGTGATCGGCGCTTCGGGCATCCGCGTGCTGGTTGACGCCAAAGTCGACTACAGCAAGGCGCAAAATCTGATTCTGACCTCGGTCGTGCTGATTGTCGGCGTTTCCGGCGCCAAGCTGCACATGGGCGCGGTCGAGCTGAAGGGGATGGCGCTGGCGACGGTGATCGGCGTCGGCATGAGCCTGATTTTCAAGGGGATCGAAAAACTGCGCGACGGGGAAGCGACAGCGGCGAGCTAAGCGCGCTTTATGCGATAATCGTACTCCTGCAAGTTTCACGAATTTCAATCGACGGATGGGTTTCACTATGGCAAACGAAAAAGGTAAAGCGGAAGAAAAAATCAGTAGCGGTGAAAAAGGCAAGGCTTTAGCAGCGGCGCTGGCGCAAATCGAAAAACAGTTCGGCAAAGGCTCGATCATGAAAATGGGCGAGTCGCAGATTCAAGGCGATTTACAGGTGATCCCGACTGGCTCGCTGGGGCTGGACATCGCGCTCGGCGCCGGCGGCTTGCCGCGTGGGCGGGTGGTGGAAGTGTATGGGCCGGAGGCGTCGGGCAAGACGACTTTGTGTTTGCAAGTGGTCGCCGAGGCGCAAAAAATGGGCGGAACGGCGGCATATATCGACGCTGAAAACGCGCTCGATCCGGTTTACGCCGGCAAGCTTGGCGTCAACGTCGGCGATTTGCTGATTTCACAGCCGGACACCGGCGAACAGGCGCTGGAAATCGCCGACATGCTGGTGCGTTCAGGCGGTGTTGACCTCATCGTGATCGACTCGGTGGCGGCACTGGTGCCGAAGGCCGAAATCGAGGGCGAAATGGGCGATCAGTTACCGGGCTTGCAGGCGCGGCTGATGAGCCAGGCGTTGCGCAAACTGACCGGCAACATCAAGCGCGCCAACGTGCTGGTGATCTTCATCAACCAGATTCGGATGAAGATCGGCGTGATGTTCGGCAATCCGGAGACGACGACAGGCGGCAATGCGCTGAAGTTTTACGCTTCGGTGCGTCTGGACATCCGTCGTATCGGCGGGATCAAGAAGGGCGACGAAGTGATCGGCAACGAAACCCGCGTCAAAGTCGTCAAAAACAAGATCGCGCCGCCGTTCAAGGAGGCGTTGTTCGACATTCTCTACGGCGAGGGTATCTCGCATGAGGGCGAGCTGATCGAGTTGGGCGTTCAGTATAAAATCATTGAAAAATCCGGCGCCTGGTATGCTTACAAAGGTGAAAAAATCGGACAGGGCAAGGATAATGTGCGCGACTACCTGAAAGCCAATCTGGCAGTGGCGCAGGAGATCGAAGCCAAAGTGCGGGAAGCTGCCAAAGTGCGCGGGCCGGTTGCGGACGAAGCGCCGAACAGAAAGGGCGACGACGCGTAATTGCGGCGTTTGGAGTTTCCGAGATGATGTTTAATGGCCGGGATTTCATTCCGAACCTTCCCGGCGGATTTTCTTGATACTTTAATTATGACTACACTCAATAAAGAAGCAGCCTTCAAGGCTAAAACCGAAATAATAAAGAAGTTGAACGGCGGCGTTATTATGGACGTCGTCAACCCCGAACAGGCAAAAATTGCCCAAGAAGCGGGCGCAGTAGCCGTTATGGCGCTGGAGCGCGTTCCCTCGGACATTCGCGCACAGGGTGGCGTCGCCCGTATGTCCGATCCCGAAATGATTGTCGGCATTCAAAAAGCGGTTTCCATACCTGTGATGGCAAAAGCGCGGATCGGACACATTATCGAAGCCCGCGTGTTGGAAGCATTGGGTATAGATTGTATTGACGAAAGCGAAGTGCTGACGCCTGCCGACGATGTGTATCACACATTCAAGCATGATTTCAAAACGCCTTTCGTTTGCGGCGCGCGCAATTTGGGCGAAGCTTTGCGCCGCATCGGCGAAGGCGCCGCCATGATCCGCACCAAGGGCGAAGCCGGAACGGGCGATGTCGTCGAAGCCGTGCGCCATATCCGTCAAGTCAACGAAGATATTCGGCGGGTGCTTGGCGCCACACCGATGGAACTGATGACCATTGCCAAGGAATTGGGTGCTCCTTACGAGTTGATACTGCAAGTAAAAGAATTGGGGCGTCTCCCGGTGGTCAATTTTGCCGCCGGCGGTGTGGCTACTCCTGCCGATGCAGCTCTGATGATGGAATTGGGTTGCGATGGCGTGTTTGTCGGCTCCGGCATCTTCAAATCCAGTAACCCGGCCAAACGTGCAAAAGCCATCGTTGAAGCCGTTGCCAACTATAAAAACGCCCAGCTTATCGCCGAAGTTTCCAAAGGGCTCGGCGAAGCCATGCGCGGACAAAGCATTGCGCAAATGGAGGACAAAGAAAAAATGGCGGGCAGGGGCTGGTAGGACAGGCCATCTGTTATCCGAAAAAATAGGATAGGCAAGCGTAGATCGCATCGAGGTGAACCCGCGAACTCGATGGGCAGATAAGAAATAACCAAAACCATGAAAGCTTTTGCCTGCGCGTTTCTTGCCCTTGTGTTTGTTGCGAGGGTTGCGGGCGCAGCAGAGCCGAGCGGCTGGCGAAGCGATGTTCCATGCGGTCATCGTTTGCCGGTCGAAAAAATAGAAGCGCGGGGTTGCGAGCGAGCGGTCGCTGTGCGGTTACCCGAAGGGGGCGAATTTTCGGTTTGCCAGACGTCGCAATCCATGGAAACGGCTGAAATGCGGGCGCGCCTTCGTCGTAACAGCGAAACGATCAAGGAATGGAACGTAATGGTGGTTCCGCCGGTGCGGTTGGACAGTGACCGGCTTGGCGACAGCGGGTTTCCCGTGCGCGTCGATGCGCTCGATATGAACGGGGATGGAAAAGAGGAGTTTCTGATTGCCGTGATGAACAATGAGGGCCAGGGGATGGGAGTTACGTCCTGGTCGATCTGGCTCTTCGACGGAACCCGGCTGTCCCCACCTCTGGAAGCGGCGGACTATGGCGCGCTCAGTTTTCCGGTGTGCTCGCAGGACGGGCGTCAAAAATTTCTGCTCGCCGGGCAGTGGCAGGAAGGCTGGGAGCCGGGGCGCGGCAAAGGTCTGTATTTTTCAGCTTGCTGGTTTCAGCTATACATGGATTACGACTCATGGCTTCCGGCCGATAGGCCTTCCATTTATCGCCGTTATCTCTTTGGCTTTGAGCGCACAAGAGGGCAGGCGATGGAGAGCGAAAACCCGCTGCCCTGGTATCGCTCTTCCCATACGCACATTCTCGTTGGCCCCTGGACGTGCAGCGGGAAATAATTCCGTGCGAAGTTCATAGCCTGTTGCGTGTTGTGTTTAGACTCAGGCGGACTCCGTGTTCTGCAGAATAGCAAGGAAGATTTTGCAGGGGCGCTCCCTGAGTAAATGACTCCATTGCGCTTCTCTGGTTTTACTGTGCGGGTTTGCGTCGTGCCATTTCCGCAGAATGGCGCTTTTTGATAGGGGTGAACCCGATCTTCAGGCGATGGCCAGTGACATCAGCAGCGCGTTGCAGGGTGGACAGAGTGATGGACGTGTTTTCGGGATCAAGCAGTCGGCGTACCTGCGAGCGGCTGGTCTGAAGTCGTTCAGCCAGTTCCCCCTGCGTCATGCCCGAGTTTTGTAGCAGCGCAACCACTACTTTCTTAATGGCGAGCGCTTCCACTTTGGCGGCAATGTCGTTTTCGCACAGAAAATTGTCAAAGTCCTGACCGACGAATCTGGCATCAATAGATTGTTTCGTGTAGCGCATCTTTCATTTCCCCAAAGATCTGCTTTCCTCAAGCGAAGACACATTGTTCATGGCTTGATCTGCTTCCATCGCCTTTGCGCTAACGCCAAATCGGCGGGCTGCGTCTTTTGCGTGGCCTTGATGAAGCCATGCAGCAGATACATCGTGTCGCCTTCTACCGCAAAGATCACGCGGGCAATGCGATTACCCAAGTTGGAACGAATTTCCCAAAGATCGCCTTGTAGGTGCCGTACCAGCGGTAAGCCCATCGGCCATCCGAACTGTACCGCCTGAATGTCGCTACCGATTTCGACGCGCTCTGGCTTGGGCAGGCCCAGCAGCCAATCCCGCACAGGTTGTGATGGCGCTCCTGACCCCGGCTGAGCATAGAAGGCTGCTTTGAGCTTGGGTAACACAAGCCATATTCTGAACCATTTTTGGTTTATTCGCCAGCCATTCTCACACGTGAAAATAGCGAAATCGGGCAGTGCGCAGCTATACCGTTGGTTTGGAGCAGCGCCCATATGTTGGTGAATCCGCTTTTTCGCTCATTTGTTTTGTAAAAATTGTTGACGCCGATAAAACCTCGGGAGCAGAATGCACCGTTATGGGTGGCTCGTGAGGCGGCTCATGCTGATAGCGTTGCGTTGGGCGCTTCATATCCCCGGCGCGGACGAGAACATAAAGGACGCTGCCACAAGCGGCGTTACCGTGAGGGAGGAGAAAGCGGCGCGACAAAAGGCGTTATGGCCGTGGCTGGAGCGAGTGTGATGGCGGGCTGTAACTGTTTTTCAAGGGGTTGCGTCGTATCGGTTTGGTTTTATCTTCCGGGAAAACGCTCGGCGTAGTGGTCGGGATGGTTCCGGATGAAGCGGCAGCCGGCATCAAAGAGATGCTGCTTGCCTGATTTTGATCAATGAGGAGAAGTTTTGTGAAGAATCTCAAACAATGGCTGATCTGGGGCGTTATCGCGATCATCGGCGCGGGGTCTCTGGGGGTGATTGCGCTGAACCGGGGAGAAACGATCAGCGCTATCTGGTTGATAACCGCTGCAGTCTGCGTTTATCTGATCGCTTACCGTTTTTACAGTCTTTTCATCGCCCGCAAAGTGATGGAGTTGAACGACGCGCGGTTGACGCCGGCGCACCGACTCAACGACGGTCTTGATTATGTGCCGACCAACAAGTATGTGCTGTTCGGCCACCATTTCGCGGCGATTGCCGGCGCGGGGCCGCTGGTCGGGCCGGTACTGGCGGCGCAGATGGGTTATCTGCCGGGGACGTTGTGGCTGCTGGCGGGGGTGGTGATCGCCGGCGCAGTGCAGGATTTCATGATCCTGTTCATTTCGATGCGACGCGACGGTCGCTCGCTGGGCGAGATCATTCGCAGTGAGTTGGGGCAGATTCCGGGCATCATCGCGATGATCGGCATTTTCATGATCATGATCATTCTGCTGGCGGTGCTGGCGCTGGTTGTGGTCAAGGCGCTGGTAGGCAGTCCGTGGGGGACATTTACGATCGCGATGACGTTGCCGATTGCAATCGTAATGGGCATCTACATGCGCTTCATTCGTCCCGGCAAAGTTGCTGAAGTTTCCGTCGTTGGTTTTGTACTGCTGATGCTGTGCGTGTACTTCGGCAGTGATGTCGCCGAAAGCAGTTGGGGTCCGTTTTTCAACCTCAAGGGAACGACGCTGGCCTGGGCGCTGATTATTTACGGTTTTGTTGCTTCGGTGTTGCCGGTGTGGCTGCTGCTGGCGCCGCGTGATTATCTGTCCACCTTCCTCAAGATCGGCACCATCGTGGCGCTGGCGCTGGGGATCATGGTGGCGGCGCCCGATCTGCAAATGCCGTCGGTGACCCGCTTTATCGACGGTAGCGGTCCGGTGTTCGCCGGCAACCTGTTCCCGTTCCTGTTCATCACCATTGCCTGCGGCGCGGTCTCCGGCTTTCACTCGCTGGTGTCGTCGGGGACAACACCGAAACTGGTCGAAAAAGAGAAGCACATCCGCGCCATCGGTTATGGCTCGATGTTGATGGAGTCGTTCGTCGGCATCATGGCGATGATTGCGGCGTGCGTGCTGGAGCCGGGCGTTTATTTTGCGATGAACGCGCCTGCAGCGGTAGTCGGCAGCACAGTGGTCGATGCGGCGCAGACGATTTCGAACTGGGGCTTCGTGGTGACGCCGGAAATGTTGCAGGAGACCGCCAATCTCATCAAAGAAACGACAATCCTGGGGCGGGCCGGCGGCGCGCCGACACTGGCGGTCGGTATGGCGCATATCTTCTCGTCAGTGTTGGGCGGCAAAACGATGATGGCTTTCTGGTATCACTTCGCTATCTTGTTTGAAGCGTTGTTCATTCTGACCACGGTCGATGCCGGTACGCGCGTTTGCCGCTTCATGATCCAGGACATCTTCGGAACCATCTCGAAAGGATGGGGGCGTTCTGCTTCGTGGATCGGCAACTTCGCGGCAACGGCGATCGCCGTCGGCGCTTGGGGATACTTCCTCTATCAAGGCGTTATCGACCCGCTGGGCGGCATCAACACGCTGTGGCCATTGTTTGGCATTGCGAACCAGATGCTGGCCGGAATCGCGCTGGTTCTCGCCGTCAGTGTGCTGATCAAGATGAAGAAAGAGCGCTACGTTTGGGTGCCGCTGATACCGATGCTTTGGTTGCTGGTGACGACGTTGACGGCAGGTTGGCAAAAGTTGTTCCACGCAAGTCCGAAGATTGGTTTCTGGGCGCATGCCAAGCTGTTCTCCGACGCGGCTGAGCAGGGCAAGATTCTGGCGCCGGCCAAGTCAATGGAACAGATGCACCAAATT
Organism: Pseudomonadota bacterium; assembly: GCA_009786025.1. Lineage (GTDB taxonomy): Bacteria > Pseudomonadota > Gammaproteobacteria > Burkholderiales > Casimicrobiaceae > UBA931. Next base: position 30,081 of record WQUA01000021.1, read on the forward strand.
ATCACCAACGACTACGTCGATTTCACGCTGTGCCTGCTGTTCATGCTGGTCGTGGTCGCGATGATCGTGTCGTCGATCAAACCGATCCTGACGGCGCTGAAATCGAAAACGCCGACAGCGCGCGAAAGCGAAGCGGTTTTCGTGCCGCAGAAAGCCTGATCCGGCGGATGCTGAACAAAAAACGCCCCGCAACCCGGGGCGTTTTTTTTAACCGCTCGCTTTGTTCTTTCTAGAGGGGCGCTTCCGAGAGCGGGAGGGGCGTCCCGCCGTACCTGTCAAGACAAGTGAAGCGCGTTCTGCGCGCGCTATCCCGAGCGAAGTCGCAGGATACAGAGTTGGAAATCCATCTCACAAACAAACCGGTTTGTCGTCGCTTAACGACAAACGTCATTAAATTTGCAATATTTGTTTCTAAATTTAACAAAACGCGAAAAACACAAATATCCACATTCAAAAAGGTGTTGCGCTATGTTACCCGTGTGTAGATAATTTATATTGCATCAATGTTATGGAAAACGCCCAGTCTTGATCCGCGATTGATGTAACTGTTTTGCATCTGTTTCTCAAGTGTAGCCGTTTGGGGTGGAAGAGGAAGAACGCGTCGGCCCTGAACGGGAATTCGGATTCCGTTTTCAAAGAGGTTTGACATGAGTCGAGTTGGCAAACTGTTCGTAAGCGCGGCGTTGGCGTTGTTGTCATTCAATGGTTGGACGCAAACGCTTTCTCCCGAAATCATGCTTGGCGCTTCCTGGCTGCAATCGCAAATCCGAAGCGATGGCACGCTCGCCAATGAGAGCGCTTCGATAGCCCGGTCGCTACAAATCCACGCAGAAGTTTTGACTACGTTGCAAACGCTCGGCGTTACGCCTCCTTCACCGGCACTTTCCGCGCTTGCTGCGCAAATCGACAACGCCGTCGATACCAATCTGGTCGAACCGCTGGCGCGGCAAGCCATAGCGCATCAGCAAATGCAAACCGGCGACGCAGCGATCATCGCCGCAATGATGACGCAGCGCAACAGCGACAACGGTTTTGGTGCGATCGCAGAGTTCGGCAGCAACGCACTGGACACCGCATGGCTCCTGATGGCGCTGGGCCAAAGCGCGTCTTATGACAGAAGCGCCGTCAGCACAGCGTTGGGCTTCCTTGCGCAGAGCAAGCAAACCGATGGTGGCTGGAGTATCGACAATAGCAGCGCCGTTTATTTGACCTCGTTGGCGGGGCAGGCTGCCGGCGTCTGGTCATCACGCTTTCAGACCGGTGCGATCTCCACAGCCAGCCAAAACTGGCTTTTGTCAAAACGCAACGCCAGCCTCCACTTCGGCAACACCTTCGATAACGCCTGCGCATTGCTGGCGCTGTCGATGCAAACAGCGCAAACCGCTGTGATTCAGCCCATCGTTGACGCTCTCAAAGCGACGCAGTTATCCAACGGCAGTTGGGACAACGATCCCTACCTGACTGCGCTGGCGCTGCGAGCGCTGTGGGTTGCAACCCAGCCGCCGACCGAGCCGACGACCGGCGATATTCAGGGCAGAGTCGTTGACTACGATACCGGCAGCGCGATCGTCGGCGCCAACGTTTCCCTCAAAGAGCGTTCCCAATCGAGCGCCGATAGCGCCAGCAACGGTACATTTGCGCTGTCCGGCATTCCCGAAGGAAACTACACCCTGCGCGTTGTCGCGCTCGGTTATCAAAGCATCGAGAGTGAGATCACCGTTACCGCCGGACAAATCCTCAACCTCGGCACCATTCGGCTGACCGCCGCGCCGTTGACCGCCAGCCTGTCGGGCGTCGCCAGGAACAGCGGCGGCGCTGCGCTGGCGAATGTGGTGATTTCTGTCGGCGTCAATTCGGCGATCACCAACAGCAGTGGCGCCTATCAGTTAACCGGGCTCGATGTCGGGCCGACGACGATTACCGCCAGCCTCAGTGGTTATCGGACGGTAACCACCGACATTACCTTCGAGCCGGGGCAGAGCTATCTGTTTTCGCCGACCATGTACTCCACTGGCCAGACGCCGACAACAGGTGATATTCAGGGCAAAGTCGTTGACGACTACACTGGCGCGCCGATCGTCGGCGCCAATGTTTCGCTTAAGGAGCGTTATCAATCAAGCGTTAATACCACAAGCGACGGTTTCTTTGCGCTATCCGGGGTTCCCGCTGGAACCTACACCGTGCGCGTTGCTGCAGCCGGTTATCAAAGCGTCGAGAGTACGGTCACCATCGCCGACGGGCAACTGCTTAACCTTGGCACCATCCGGCTCACCAAAGCGCCGTTGACAGCCAGCCTCTCCGGCATCGTCAAAAACAGCAGTGGCACGACATTGGCAAATGTCGCCATTACCGTCGGCGCTGTTTCCGTGCTGACCAACAGCAGCGGCGCTTATCTGATCACCGATCTCGAAGCCGGCCCGGCGGCCATCACCGCCAGCCTCGCCAATTACCGGACGGTGACCGCCGACGTGAACTTTGAAGCAGGCGTCAACTACGTGTTCTCGCCGACCTTATACTTGACCAGCGTAACGCCGCCCGCTACTTCGCTGAAGGGCAAAGTCGTCGATAGCGCCAATCAGGCGTTGGCCGGCGTCACCGTCGCTTTAACATTGAGCGACGGCACACAAGCGCCGCCGCAAACCACGGCAGTCGCCGGTACCTTTCAGTTTGATAATTTGGCCGCCGTCGGCCAGATTCAATTAACGCTGACTGCCAGCGGTTATCAAACCGCCGTGTTGAGCGGAACTCTGGTGAATGGCGTCAACGATGTCGGCAATATCGTGCTGACGCTTTCGCCGACCGGTAACACCCTGAACGGCACGGTGACCGATGCCGCCAGCGGCGCGCCGATTGCCGACGCGCTGATCGCCGTACAGGGGCAGATAGCCGAGGCCGTCTCCGGCAACGATGGTCATTACACCCTCAGCGGTATTGGCGGTACGGATTTCGTACTGTTGATCAGCGCCTCCGGTTATCTGTCGCAAACACTGCAAGTTCATTTGAACCAGCCGGGAGAAGCGACGCTGGATATTCAACTGGCGCAACCGGCGGCGTCCGGCATCACCATCGAATCGGCAACGCCGGACAAACCCTCATACAAGCCGAACGACGAAGTCAGCATCATGGCCGGCATTTTCAATGCATCGGGTTCGCCGGCCGCGTTACTGATCAGCGCCCAGGTGTTTGATGAGCAGCACAATCTTGTCTATGAAATGAAAGCCAACGCCAGAGGGCTAGGGCAGAATCCGCCGAACCTGCCGCTGGTTTTTCCGGGCGGAACCTTGCAAAGCGTCAAGCTTGAAGAATTGTTGTTCCGGCAACCTGCCGGCAACTACACCGCGCATGTGCTGGCCGCCGATGGTAGCGGACGCGTATTGGCCGAGCGCGATGCCGCGTTCACCGTCGAAGCGATGCCGCTGCTGGCCGGCGGCGTATCGCCCAATCCGCCGCTGGCACAGATCGGAACCCAGCAGCCGATTCAAATCACCGCCGACCTGACCAACGTCGGCAACCGGCCGGTCCCGCCCGGTACGCTCGATTTGAAGATCGTGCTGGACAATCCCGATACGCAGGTCTCGACGGCGCTGCAGACCGTCGTCAATTCGCGTGCCAGTGGTGCGCCGTTGAACAATTCCCGTGGCCTGATCGCCGACGACGAAGGCAACCTTTACACAGTGAACTACGGCGATGCGAAGTTGATCAAGATCGCTCCAGACGGGACGATGAGTGTGGTGGCGACGCTGCCAGGTAACGGAAACACCGATCTGGCGCGCGACCACGACGACAACCTCTGGGTAACGACGGTCGGCTCCAAATTGTATGAAGTTACGCCAGCTGGTATTGTGGTTACTTACACGCTGACGACGCTGAGCTATACCTACGGTATTGATGTTGCCGCTGATGGCAGCTTGCTGATTACCGGCACAATCGGCATATCCGGTGCTACCGAAAACCGTCTTATCAAACGCGACGTTAACGGCGTCGAAACCGTGCTGTGGCGCAACGGTCTGTCGAACCCGGTGTCGCTGGTCAAGGACGATGTTGGTCATTACGTCGTCACCAACTATGGTGACAATACGCTGAGCAAGGTTGCTACTGATGGCAGCATCACAACCTTCGTCAGTGGGCTGAACCGGCCGCAGGGAATCACCCGCGACGCCGCCGGCAATTTCTACGTTGCCAACAGCGGCGACGGCACCATCGTCAAGGTGACGCCGGGCGGAGCCACCAGTGTTTACGCGACCGGCTTCAACCAGCCGACGGACCTCAAGTTTGACGGCAGCGGCAATCTGTTCGTGTCAAACCAGGGCGACGACACCATTCTCAAAGTACTGCCGAATGGCGTGGTGGAAGTCTTTGCTCAGGGAATCGCCAAAGGCCCGCAGGGAATGAAGTACGACGCGGCGGGCAATCTGTGGATTGCCAACTCCGACGGCACCTTGCGGATGAAGAATCCGCAGGACGAAGTAACGGTTGTGGCGACCGGCCTGTCCTCACCGTATGGCCTCGCGCTTGACGCGGCGGGTAATGCCCTGATTGCCAACTACAGCGGCGGTACGGTGACCCGTGTATCGAACGGGGTCAAGAGTACCTTTGCGTCGGGTCTTTCCAATCCTTACGGTGTAGCCATTAGAGATAACGGCGATGCCTATGTGACCGAATACGGCGCCAATCGCATCAGCCGGTTTGATGGCAGCGGCAATTCGCAGGGGATTATCGAATCAATACTGGTCAACCCGTCGCAGGTACGGGTCGGAACGAACGGCGAAGTGTATGTCGTCAACAGCAATTTCATCACCGTTGTCGAAAACGGTGTGCCACGTAAATTGACCAGCGGCTTTACGGCGAATTACATTGCTCCCGACCCGGTCAATGGCGGCTTGATTGCGATCAGTTCGCGCGACATTTATCGGATTGACGTGAATGGGGTTCAGACCAAACTGGGCAGTGTCGTATTCAATCCTTACGGTGTCGGCGTTGATGCTTCCGGCAATATCCTGGTGGCCGATTCCAGCGGCAAACAGATTGTCAAGCTCGATAGCGGCGGCACGGTCAGTCCGTTTGCGGCGCTGTCGAAGAATCCGTCAACGCTGGTCACCGATTTCAACGGGCGTATTGCGGTACGCTACAGCGATTACACGCTGGCTGTAATCGACGGCAACGGCACGGAATCACCGCTGGCACTATCGGTCGGCGGAACGGTTAACAACCTGGGCATTGGCGCCGACGGCAAGTTGTTGGTGGCGATTTACAACAGCGGCTACAAAGCCTATTCCGTGGATCGCGATACCGGCGCGGCGTCGCTGGTTTTAGCGCTGACAATGCAGCTGACCGACCTCGCCGGTGACGCGATCGGCGGAGTTTATACCACTTATTCGGGCGCTCAAGACCTCAGGCACTACGACAGCAGCGGAACACAGCAAAGCACGCTGTCCGGTTTTGTCGGACCTTGCGATATTGTCTGGGACGGCAGTGTTTTCTGGTTTTCGGATAATGGCAGTCGGCTTTATACGTTGATGCCGGGTGCTTATCCGGTCAAGCAGAGTGATGCGTTTTATCCGCGTTGGCTTGCGATACAGAATGGGGCGCTTTTTGGCGTCTATAGCAATACCATTTATCAATGGAACGGCAGCGTGCAATCGTGGGCATCGTTTAACGGATTGAATTTTACCGGCATCGCCGCGCGTGCCGATGGCACATTGACGGTAGGCGATTCCAACGGCAACCGGGTGGTAACCGTGGGCAGCGACAAGAGCATCATCGCCGATTACGCCGGACTGAACCGGCCGCAGGGCTTGGCGTTCGACGCGCTGGGTCGGCTTTATGTGGCCAACAATGGCAGCGGCGCCGTCATGCGTTTCGACGGAATTACGCCGACGACGCTGGCAAGAATTAGCGCATCGCTGCAGTATCTGGCGTTCGACAGCCGCGGCATCTTGTGGACAACCACCGGCGGCGTTCAGCTTTATAAAATTGCGGCGGACGGTACAACGGCCACCGTTATCGGCAGCAACGCCTTTAACGGCCTGTTGCTGGACGGCAGTCAGTGGATATTCGTCGATCGTGGCAACAGCCAGTTGCGCCGCTACGATGGAACGAACTGGACGCTGTTTGCCACCGGTTTGAGTGGTCCACAGGGCGTTCGTGCTTTGCCCAACGGCGATATTGCCGTTGCCAGTCGCAACAACAACGCCGTCGTTCGCTACAGCAACGGTACGCTGACCACGATCGCCAATAATCTGGCAGGGCTGAACAAACTGGGGTTGGATGCGTCAGGCCGTCTTTATACGGCGGCTGACGGCGGCGTGTTGAGCCGGATCGAGGCGGATGGTAGCGCGATCGATATTGATGGTGTCGTAGCAGCGGTTTATCGCCTGCCGCTCTACGGGATCGCGCCGACGCCCGACGGCAGTCTGTATGTGTTGCCTCCTTCTGTGAATACGATTTACCGTTTCACGATCGAGCAAGCGGCGACCCCGCCTGCCGCGGGTACCGTCGTTTATCAAACCAGCCTGCCCATGGCGGCGTTGCCGCCTGAAGACCAATACGCAAACTTTGATTTCGGTTCCTGGTTGCTGCCTTATGGTGGCGACTTCCGGATCGAAGTCTCGCGCGCCGGCGTTGAAGGCGTGGTGACCAACTTCGTTCACGTCGGCGGCGCGGCGAACAGCACGCTGGTGGCGCTGAAAGACCAGTTGCCGCCCGGCGATCAAATTCTGCCGATGTGCATGAAGCTGTCGGGCGCCGATTTCACGTCGATCTCGCGCGTCGAGACCGGGCAGGTCAGGAGGCTGGTGGGCAGCGGCTGGCCGAGCGGGATGGCAGCCGATCGCGCCGGCACTTTGTATTACACCAGCCCAACCGCGTTCAACCGGGTCGCGCCGGACGGCACGATCACGACGGTCGCCGATGGAATGAGTCTGGCGTTTGGCCTTGCTGCCGACTCAAACGAAAATTTCTACATGCCGTCAAAGAACGCGACAACCAGTCGCTTCGAGTTGATCAAGATCGACCTCGACGGCAACAAGACAGTGGTTGCCGACCTCGGCGTTACTCAAGCGAACGGTGTCCAGGTGGACAGCCGCGACGACATCCTGGTCGGCTCGCCGAACAAGTTGCTGAAAGTCGATAAAGACACCAGTGCGGTTAGCGTCGTGGCGACGGCGGGACTGCCGCAGCCGCGCGGGCTGGCGATCGACGCCAACGACAATGTTTATGTGCAGAACGAGGATCACTACGTCTCGATGATCCGGCCCGACGGCTCGTCGGTGGTGATTTTCTCGAAAGGCGACGGTACTGTTGATCCTTATTTTGAAGGCGACGGCTTCCCGAACATCACCGGCGACTGCGGTGGCAACTTTTATATCGCCACTTTTACCTGGGCGCGCATCAACCAGACCGGCGAAGAACACACACTGGCGCAGGTGGTGCCGCGCACCGGCCAGATCAGCCTGATGCTCGATACGCGTACCATCAGTCCGAACCTGAGTGACATCGACTACATTTCCTACGACCGCTTTGGCCGGCGTATTCTGATGTTCAACGACGGGGGGCGCGACATTTGGCAAGCCCCCGTCACCTGTGGCGCAATCGGCGTCGATGTCCACTTGCTCGCCAAGCCCGGGCAGGACTTGAGCGGCGCCAGCCGCACGCCGAATGCCGTTGTTCCGCATGCTGACGGTCGCACCGAATACGTGTGGAGTTTGGAGAACGTCACCGTTGACGGCGAACAGATTTGCTTCGACGCTTCTCAACAAAACCTCCAACTCGGCGAGCTTCGCAAGACCCTTGACTCCGGCTTCATGAGCTTCAAGAACAGCTTTGCACCGGGTGACGTGACCGTGCCATTCGATGTGCCGAATGTTCTCGTGGCCAACCTGATCGGCCTCACCGTTGCTACCGATGCCGCCGATTATCCGGCCAACAGCGTTGCGCAAGTAACAACCACCCTCAACAATACCGATGTCTTGCGCACCATCGGCGGCACGTTGAACGTGCAAGTGTTCGACGCCAAAGACGCGCTGGTCGGAAGCGTCACCCGACAGGGCGTGACCTTGCTGCCCGGTGAGGAACTGCCGGTGACCGCGCCGTTTGCCATTGGCACGATTGTTCCGGCGCGATACACCGTTAAAGCGGTGCTCACCGACAATGACCTCGATCTCGCGCAAGCCGTCACCACCTTCAACGTGCTGGCGCACAACCAAAGCGCCTCCGCCGTTTCCGCACTCTCCGTCGATAAACGCCTGTACAACCCGAGCGATCAAGTGATCATCGCGTCGAGAGCGCAAAGCCGCTCGATGAACCTGATCCTTGACAACCTGACCCTGATGGTCAAAGTGTTCGACAGCAGCGGCGCGCAAATCTTCAGTCACGGCCACAGCATCGACGTACTGCTGCCGGTGGCGTTGCGCGACTTCACCGCCACCGAGGTCCTGAACAATGTTCCGTCCGGCGTTTACACCGTTGAACAAGACCTGCTCGACAACCAACTGCGCGTGCTTGACCACAACGAAGCGACCTATCTCGTCGGTTCCACCCGCGACAGCGGCTTCGGCCTCACCGGCGCCATCGTCGCTGACCCGAACAGCCTGCGCATCGGCGAAACCGTCAACCTGACCGCGAGCGTGACCAACCTCGGCAACAGCGGCGTGACCGATCTACCGCTGACCATCTACATCGTTGACCCCGACCTTGGCAACATCGTCGCCCGGTTCGACCAAACCTCCAACATCATCCAGGGCGGCAGCGTGCCGTTCAACACCCCCTGGGCGACCACGGGGCGCGTTGGCGCAACCTACCTTACCGTCCTCGCCGCCGCCATTGGCAGTGGCGCCGACGCCGTCAACATGCCGCTGGCGCAAGACCGCTTCACCCTGCTTGCCCAGATCGCTGCCGGTATCACCGCGACCGGCGGTACCCCGCAAAGCGCCACCGTAAGTCAGGCCTACCCGATACAACTCGAAGCCACCGTGCGCGACACCGCGGCCAACCCGATCAGCGGCGTCACCGTCACCTTCGCCGCGCCGACAACAGGACAAAGCATCACCTTCCCGGGCGGCAACACCGCCGTCACCGGCAGCGACGGCAGAGCGAGAGTGAGCGTCGTTGCCAACAACAGCATCGGAGCGTTCAACGTTACCGCCACCGCTCCGGGCGTAGCCGGCGCGGCAACCTTCCAACTGGAAAACAAAGCCGCGCTCGCCGCCAGCATCACCGCGACCGGTGGTACCCCGCAAAGCGCCGAACCGAACGCGATCTTCGCCAACACCCTGCAAGCGACCGTGCTCGATTCGCAGAATGCCCCGATAGAAAACATCCCCGTCACCTTCACCGCACCCGCAGGAACAGGCATCGCCTTCCCGAACGGCAACACCGCAGTCACCAACGCCAGCGGCCAGACCGAAACCGTCGTCGCGGCGGGCAACACCGAAGGCGACGTGATCGTCACCGCCACAGCGGCGGGCGTCAACGGCGCGGCGAACTTCTACCTGCGTATCCTGGCGCCGAGAAACCTGACCGACATCCCGATCCCGGGACTGACGCCGCCGCTGTTGCTCCTCCTGGCCTTGCTGCTGATGCTGGCGGGTGTTGCGTGGAGAACCACACCCTTCTCCCCTCGCGGGAGAAGGGCGCCAAAGCCCTCCCCTTCAAGGGGAAGGTTTGGGGTGGGGATGGGTGCGCTCCGCAAAGCGAGAGAGGGCGCATCGCCAACCCACACAACGAACAAAACCCTATAATCACGGAGAACCATCATGAGCCTCCAGCATCGCATCCTGCACGCCATCCTGAACGCCGCCTGGCTGCGTGGCAGAGAACTGTTCGCCGCGCAATTGGCAGCACACATCACAGCGCAGATGAACGCGCGTTTCAGGACACAGATTGCGTCCCCTACGGAACCCCTCGCAATACTCCGTAGGGGCGGCAACCTGCTGCCCGACAAATCTTCCCCTCACCCGCTTGCGGGAGAGGGTGCCCCGAAGGGGCGGGAGAGGGTGCCCATATCATCCCTCTCCCCTCGCGGGAGAGGGGCAGGGGAGAGGGGGACACATAGCCCGGATAAGCGAAGCGCCATCCGGGAACCACACGCCC
>WQUA01000022.1 GCA_009786025.1 Pseudomonadota bacterium
ACTCCTGTCACACCCGCCATACTTTCTCGGTAGCAGAGGCCAAGCAGCCGCAGGCGTGCGCAACATGCCACACCGGCTTTGATCACCCGCAGTGGGAAATGTATTCCGGCTCCAAGCACGGCATCCGCCATTCGCTCAAGCAGCTTAACATCCTGCCGGCAACGGCGGCAGCGCCAACGTGTCAGACCTGCCACATGCAAAACGGCGATCACAACGTCCAGACCTCTTGGGGATTCCTGGCGGTGCGTCTGCCCATGCCGGAAGACAAAGTGTGGGCAGCTGACCGCGCCACCATCCTGCAAGCGCTGAATGTGCTCGATCCCGAAGGCAAACCGACAGCGCGGCTCGATGTGGTGAAGGCAGCCAATGTGGCGCGACTGACGCAGGAAGATTGGCAGAAGCAGCGCGACAAGATGCTGTCGGCCTGCACTCAATGCCACTCCAGCAATTTCGCCAAGGGCGAACTGGCGAAGGGCGACGACATGATCCGCGAAGCCGACCACCTGATGGCTGAAGCCATTCGCGTCGTCACCGGGTTGTACGCCGACGGCACGCTGCCGAAGCCGAAGGGTTACGCGTATGCCTTCCCCGATCTGCTGACGTTCCATGATGCGCCGACCGTCATTGAGCAGAAACTGTTCGTGATGTTCCTGGAGCATCGTATGCGCACCTTCCAGGGCACTTTCCACGCCAATCCGGACTATGCGCTCTGGTACGGCTGGAGTGAAATGCGCCGCGACCTGACCGAGATCCAGGAATTGGCTGCGGATATGCGGCGGGCCAAGAAGAAATAAAACGCTCTGAACTGCGACGCGAAAACCACCGCGTCGCGCTCAATGTATGGGGTGAGCGAAGTTTGCTCACCCCATGTTATTGGGTCAACGATTTTGAAACAAGTTCGGCTATAGATCAGAGAGTCTAAAAATGGAACAGATGGTGCCCGAACCGATGCAAGCACATTTTCAAGTGAGTGAGCGCGATTATCTGAATGCCGCTTTTCTGCACATGCGGATGACGCCGCGTCAGTGGATCATGCTGGCGCTGTCGGCATTGGCGCTGACTATGTGCTGATTTATACGATGCCGCGCTTGTTTCATATTGTTCCCGCTACGGCAACCGCGCAAGGTTTCGATATCGAACGACTCAAGGCGGAGCTGACGCGGCATGTCGGGCCGGCGAAATAGGATTAGAATAAACGGAGTCTCTATCGTTGGCGACGTTGCCGCGCGCAGCTAACGGCAAAAGGAACGACCATGCAAAAACGCAAACTCGGTAAAAGCAATCTTGAAGTCTCCGCCCTCGGCCTCGGCTGCATGGGTTTCAATCACAGCTATGGTCAGCCGACCGATCACCGCGACGCAGTCAACGTGATTCGCACCGCCGTCGAGCGCGGCGTGAACTTCTTCGATACAGCGGAAGTTTACGGCCCGTTCATCAACGAAGAACTGGTCGGCGAGGCGCTTGCGCCCTTCCGCGATCAGGTGGTAATCGCCACCAAATTCGGTTTTGACTTCGACGCCCATGGCAAACAAACCGGCGGCACCAACAGCCGTCCGGAACACATCCGCGAAGTGGTCGAAGCCTCACTCAAGCGGCTCAAGACTGACCGTATTGATTTGCTTTATCAGCATCGCGTCGACCCCGCCGTGCCGATCGAGGATGTCGCTGGCGCCGTCAAAGAATTGATCCGCGCCGGCAAAGTACGCCATTTCGGCCTCTCCGAAGCCGGCGTCAAAAATATCCGCCGCGCGCACGCTGTGCAACCGGTCACCGCGCTGCAAAGTGAATACTCGTTATGGTGGCGCGAGCCGGAAGCGGAAATACTGCCGACACTTGAAGAACTCGGCATCGGCTTTGTTCCGTTCAGCCCGCTGGGGCGTGGATTTCTCACTGGCGCAATCACCGAAAATACCGCATTTGAACCAAAAGATTTTCGCAGCAGCCTGCCGCGCTTCACGCTCGATGCCCGCCGGAAAAATCAGGCGCTGGTCGAACGCATCAGCGAAATCGCCAGGCGTAAAAACGCGACACCGGCGCAAATCGCGCTGGCTTGGTTGCTCGCGCAAAAACCGTGGATCGCCCCCATACCCGGCACGACAAAACTGCATCGCCTCGAAGAAAACCTCGGCGCGGTCGCGCTCACTCTTTCCGCTGCTGACCTCCGCGAGATGGAAAGCGCTCTTGCCGCTACCGCCATTCAAGGCGACCGTTATCCAGAAGGGATGCTGCGGCAGATCGACCGTTGAGGCAAATACGGAAATTTTGTACGGAGAAGATACAAAAAACGGCGCATATGCGCCGTTTTTCAAAAATCACCCGCGCTGCGAAGCTCCGGAGAAAGAATCTGGAGCGGGAAACGAGTCTCGAACTCGCGACCTCAACCTTGGCAAGGTTGCGCTCTACCAACTGAGCTATTCCCGCAGTGAGTCTAGGATTCTAGCCGAACTTTCGGGGTGGCGCAAGCTCGGCCGCCGCTGTGCAGCGGTGGCCGATCAACCTCTTATGTCAGCCTTTCTGCACTGCCGCGATGGCTTCTGCGGTGTAGTCGATGTTGCTGGCGTTCAAACCGGCGACGCAAATACGCCCGCTTTCGACAATGTAGATCCCATAGTCTTCGCGCAACTTTTGCGCCTGCTCCGCATTGAGTCCTGAATACGAGAACATACCGCGTTGCTTGACGATGTAGTCGTAGTTTCTACCAGGAACCCGTGCGCTCAACCGATCCCGCAACAACAGCCGCATTTCACGGATGCGGTTGCGCATGGTGGCCAGCTCTTCTTCCCAAAGGGCGCGCAAGTCGGGCTGGTTTAGAACAGTGGAAACCAGCGACGCCCCGAAAATCGGCGGGTTCGAATAACTGGAACGAATGACTCTTTTTATTTGCGAAAGCAAGCGTTTGGCCTCATCGGCATTGGCGGTAAGCACAGTCAGCGCGCCGATCCGCTCGCCGTACAGCGAGAAGGTTTTGGAGAACGAATTGGCAATGAAGATCGGCAGATGACGCTGCGCAAAGCGCCGGATAATCTCGCTGTCTTCCTGAAGGCCGTCGCCGAAGCCCTGATAGGCAATGTCGATGAATGGCACCAATCGGCGCTGCTCGATAACATCGACAATCCTGCCCCATTCTTCGGCGGTCGGATCGACGCCAGTGGGATTGTGGCAGCAGGCATGAAGCACGACGATGTCGCCCGGCTGCGCGCGCTCCAGATCGCGCAACATCCCGGCGAGGTTGAAACCGCCAGTGGCCGCGTCGTAGTAAGCGTAGTTTTCAACGGGAAAGCCCGCGTCGCCGAGGATGGCGCGATGGTTATCCCAAGTAGGACTGCTCACCCACGCCGTGGCTTTGGGAGCAATGTCGAACAGAAGGTCAAAACCGGTTTTCAACGCGCCGGTACCGGCAAGCGTCTGGGCGGTCACCACCCGACCTTCGCGGATGGCAGGATGGTCGGCGCCAAGTAACAGCTTTTGCACTGCTTGAGTATAAACAGCAGGCCCCTCAATCGGCTGATAAGTGCGCGGCGCAGTTTGCGCCATCACAGCCTGCATCGCTTTTTGCACACACGACAACACCGGTATTTTACCGGCGGCGTCGTAATAGACACCTATGGAAAGGTTGACTTTTTTGGGATTGGTGTCGGCTTGGTACGCTTCATTCAGACCCAGGATAGGGTCACGTGCCGCCAACGGCACTGCCGCAAATAACGGGAGCGATGCAGTCATAGGAGCCTCGTCAGAATAATAAGAATAGAGAGGCTCCTAGTATAAAGCAAGCTTATTTCGCTTTGATGGCGGCGCGCTGCTCTTTTTCGTGATTTTTTGCGTCTTCCTTGATTTTTTTCTCGACCCAGAAATACAGGTAAATGCTCATAACGATCATGAACACGATGGAGAGCAGGCTGAGGATACCGACATCGGTGGTAAGCAATTCTTTAAGCATCATCATAAAATTTCTCCGTAGGCGACAGTTACAAATAAAAATGCGTATGGTTTCGCAAACACACGCATCGTTTCATCACATCTCAATATATTACTATATAAGAATATGGTAACGACAGCTTGACGCAAATCAAGACAAGCTCTTAAACCCATTGAAGTTTCCATGCCGCCATCTTCCCGGCGCGGTTTTTTCTCCGATTCATGGCTTGAGCGCCTTGTACAGATACGGCAGGGAAACATCGAGTCGATGGTCGATCCCGGAATGGGTGCCGTCAAAGGCTTCATAGCGGTGAACGATGCCATGCGCGCTCAATTCGCGGGCGAGGATTCGCGTGCCATAATGCATATGATACTGATCGCGCCAACCACAATCGAGATAAAGGCCTCGCAAACTTCGCAGCGCATCGCGGTAACGGCCTATCAGGCGGACGGGATCGTGTCGCTGCCAACGGCGCCAGCGCTCCGGCAGCAGTTCGCCTGTATCGAGATCAAACGGCAAACGAAAGCCGTTCGGCGCGCCCGGATCGGGGTCGTAACTGGCGGCCATCGCGATGTTCATCAGTACGTGTCCTTCGTCAAAACTCAGCCGCGGCGTCGCGCGCATCGCGGCAAGAAAGCGCTTGACCCGCCCGTCGTCGGCGCCGCGATCCGCCGCCAACAATCGCGCCGGAGGTGCTTCAAGGCCGACGCGCCGGGGCGGGCGGCGGTAACGCCCCAGCTCGGTCAACGTCGCCGGCCAGCCGGGCAGATAGCAAAGCTCGAAGTAAGCATCGCCGGCGTGCGAAGCGATAGCGCCCCAAGTGCGCGGGTATTTCATCGCATGAATGAGCGCGCCATAGCCGCCGGAGGATTTGCCGAAGCAGCCGCGATGCTCGCGAGCAGGCAGGGTACGAAATTCGCGGTCGATCCAGGGAACGAGCTCGCGCGTCAGATAATCGGCGTAACTGCCAATCGCCAACGAGTTGATATATTGGTTGCCGCCCAACGCCGTAAAACAATCGGGAAAGACAACGATAACCGGTCCCATTTTGCGATCACGAACAAGACGGGCAACACGCTCGGCAATATTTTCCTCAAACGGATGCCAATTGGTATGCGCCGATCCGCTTGAAAAAAACCCGGCCAGCGAATATAAAACCGGAAAACGCCGCGGCTTCCCGCCAGTTTTTCCCTGAGACGCCCCGTGATCGTATTGCGGCGGCAACCATACCGGAAAACGGCGGGTTGCGGAGTCTCCCAGCGGATTATCCACAAGGATGGATGAAGTGTGTTCGACAGTGACGAGGACACCGTCGGTGCGGCGGTCAGTGAAGGGCATGGTTTTCAGGCCGGGAGCCAAGGAACGGTCATTTCTTATAGCCATGGGTTCCTGCCGTCCCGATCGCCATTACGGCGCCTCCGTCGGCGGATTATCGCTCTTACCCTTCTCCGCACTCTCGCCGCGCGCGATCAGAATGCTGCAATGCACCCGATCCATCAGGCCGATACCGGTCGAGCCTTTCCACCAGCGCGCTGCGAGGCTCTGCTCGCGTTTGTGCCCCAGAATCAGCAGGTCGATATCAAGCTCCTTGACCAGCCGGGCAATGACCTCGACCGGCTCGCCCGTCACCGCGTGCGTGCGCGCCGGCAAACTGTGCGCCGCCAGATACCATTGCGCCGCTTCAAGATCTTTTTCGGCGAGCTTGGCGTCCTGCTCGAACGCCAGCGCCGGGACGTATTCGCCGGCCAGCGTATAAACCGTCAAATCGTGAATCACCGCGACAACATGAATCTCGGACTCGTGCGGATTGAGCATCAGGCATTCATCAAGCGCGTAACGGCTGGCTTGCGAACCATCGTAAGCAATGAGGATACGTTTATGCATGGTTGATTTCCTCATGAACAGGGTGAGTTATTATCCCACAGTGTCGCCTTCCATATGAACAACTTAGTTGCCGTGCACCATATCAGCCCGGCTTTCCACCAACAGAAAACTTCCGCACACCGCAGAAAGCCAACGCCGCTGTCGTCAAACTTTGCCAGACATCGACAGGCGGTCCGGCCAGCGTCAAGCCTTTGGCTTGCGCGTCCAGCTTCGCCAGCGTTCCCAGAAAACCCGGCAGTGCCACATTGGGCACCCGTCGCGCTGCTTTTTCCATCGCTGTCTGTCGTCGTCCCCAGACCCGTGCCTGCCGTATCGCTTGCGCAGCGGCCATGCCCTGCATCGTCAACGCCCGCACGGCGCACAGCGCATGAACGTCCTCGGAGAATTGCCACACCGGCAAGGTCACCGCTTCGCCTTCGTCGCGCAACGCTTGCAACAAGCGCACCACCCGCGCCGCGTCGCCGGAGAGCCAAGCTTCTGACAATGCAAACACATCGTAGCGCGCCACATCGGCAATCGCCGTTTCGATCATCTCCATCGTCAACGCGCCGAACGGAAACAGCAATCCCAACTTTTCGATTTCCTGACGCGCCGCCAGCAGATTGCCCTCGCAATGGTCGGCGAGATACGTGAGCATTTCGTCCGTTGCCTGTTGCCCCTGCCGCCGCAAGCGCTCGCCGATCCAGCGCGGCAAGGCTTCGCGTTCCAACGGCTGAATCGGCATGACGGTTCCGGCGGCTTCCAAAGCTTTGAACCATCCGGTCGCCTGCATCGTTTTATCGGCGCGCGGCAAGGTCACCAACGTGACGTTTTGCGTGTCCAGCGTTTGCGCGTATTTTTCCAGAACTTTCGCGCCTTCCGTTCCGGGTTTTCCGGACGGGATGCGTAAATCGAGTAAACGCCGCTCGCCGAACAAGCCGAGATTGCTGTGCGCCGCCTGCAAGCTGTCCCACTTGAAACCGCTCTCGACGATGAACACTTCGCGCTCGATGCAACCCGCTTCACGTGCGGCGCGGCGAATCGCGTCGCCCGCTTCCTGAACGAACAAGGCTTCGTCACCGTGCACGACGTACAGCGGCGAAAGCGATTTCGCCAGGTGTTTTTCGAGATCGTCAAAGCGGATTTGCATGGTATCTATCTCAAAGTCGTTTCCTCAGCATCGCGCCACAACTTCTGGCGTCATTGCGAGCAAAGCGAAGCAATCCAGAAGAACTTCTCTCACGCGAAGCCGTGAAGACGCGAAGAAGGAGGATGGTGGCGTTGGCGGGCGGCGGCAGGTTGCCGCCCCTACGAATGCCCCGCGCCTCCGCGTGAGAATACCTTTCTGATACCTGACCTCTGACATCTGATCCCTGATCAATCCGGCGACTGCGCTTTTTGCAAGCGCCGCAAAATCTGTTGCGCCGCGTCCTGCTGCATCTCTTCCAGGATGCGTTGTTCCTGAATTTCGCGCGCCAGCCGCTGGGTGTCGTCGTACAAATAGGTGCGCTGAATTTCGATCTCGCCGGGAGGCATCCAGTCATTGCCGTCCTTATCGTACAGGCGAAAGATATAAATTTTGGTCAGCGAATATTCACGAGCTCGGCCGCCGGAGGTCAACGACAACACCGATTTGTCGTCGGTTTGCTGTTTGAGATCGAGCGTCACTTGCGCATCCTTGGAATGTTCCACCACTTTCAGTCCGGAAACGCGCCCCAGCAGTTTGCGCAAATCCTCGCTCAGTCCGGGAACTTCAGCACCGTTGAGCGCAATGGTTTGAAACGTATAAGCGACCTGGCCGCGCAAACTGAAGCCGCACGCCGACAGCGTTCCGACCAGCCCCAGACACAGCGCACCCCGTAACAACGCGCGACGTTGCCTTCTGTTCTCAGACGACCACATTGATCAACCTCCCGGGCACCACGACGATTTTTTTGATCGCCCTGCCCTCTGCGTGTTTCGCCACTTCGGCGCTGTCGCGCGCCAGCGCCTCCAGCATCTCGCGCGTCGCCGTCGTCGGCGCTGTCAATTTACCGCGCAGCTTGCCGTTGATCTGCAACACCACTTCGATTTCATCCTGCGCCAACGCCTTGCCGTCAACCTCCGGCCAGGGCGCATCGAGCAGTGTTCCGAAGCGTTTATCGTAGCCCAGCTTTTCCCACAACACATACGTCGTGTGCGGCACAATCGGATACAGAACACGCAACAAAATACTCAAGCCTTCGCTTGTCGCAACCCTCGACGTTTCATCGCTGCCGCCATACGCTTCCAGTGCGTTCAGCATTTTCATTCCGGCGGAAACCACGGTGTTGTACTGCAAACGTTCGTAGTCGAAGTTGGCTTGCTTCAAGGTACTGTGAATGTCAAAGCGTAACTGCCGAACTTCTTTGCTTTGCGCCGACCAATCAATCGCATCTGTCGCTTTGCCTGCTGTGACAGCATCGCCGCGCTCGCTGGCGTATTGCCACAACCGCCGCAGAAAACGATGCGCGCCTTCGACGCCAGCATCCGACCATTCGAGCGTTGCTTCCGGGTGCGACGCAAACATCACGAACAAGCGCGCTGTATCGGCACCGTAGCGGTCGATCAAATCCTGCGGATCGACGCCATTGCGTTTCGATTTCGACATCGTACCGATCCCGACATATTCGACCAGTTCGCCGTCGTCTCTGGCGCGCGCACCGATGATTTTGCCGACGCTGTCACGCTCCAGGTCGATTTCTTCCGGCGCGTAATAATCAATACCGCCTTTCTCCGTGCGCCGCTGAAAGATATGGTTCAACACCATTCCTTGCGTCAGCAAGCGTTCAAACGGTTCGTCGATTTTGACCAGGCCGAGATCACGCATCACCTTCGTCCAGAAACGCGCATAGAGCAGGTGCATGATCGCATGCTCGATCCCCCCGATGTACTGATCCATCGGCATCCAGTAACCGTTGCGCACATCAACCATCGTGTTTGCGTCGGGGCAGGTGTAACGCATGTAGTACCAGCACGAATCAACGAACGTATCCATCGTGTCGGTCTCGCGCTTCGCCGCGCCACTGCATTTCGGGCAGGCGCATTGCAGAAAATCGTCGCGCTTGTTGAGCGGATTGCCGCTGCCGTCCGGCACACAATCTTCAGGCAACACCACCGGCAAATCTTTTTCCGGCACCGGCACCGCGCCGCACGTTGGACAGTGAATGATCGGTATCGGCGTGCCCCAATAACGCTGGCGCGAAATGCCCCAATCGCGCAACCGGTACGTCGTCTGCTTTTCGCCAAGTCCTTTGGTGGCCAAGTCGGCAGCCACCGCATCAACAGCTTCTTTGTACGACAAACCGTTGTACTTGCCGCTGTTCACGCAAATGCAGCGTTCCTTGTCCTCATACCAGGGCTGCCAGGCATCCAGCGAAAACGTCTCGTCCTCGACCGCCACCACTTGTTGAATCGGCAGCCCGTATTTTTTCGCAAATTCAAAATCGCGCTCATCGTGCGCCGGTACTCCCATCACCGCACCGTCGCCATAACTCATCAACACGTAATTGCCAACCCATACCGGCACTTTCTCGCCAGTCAACGGATGCGTCACGAAAAGCCCGGTCGGCATCCCTTTCTTTTCCATCAACGCCATGTCGGCTTCCATCACACTGCCACGCTTGCATTCGTTGATGAACGCGGCCAATTCGGAGTTGCCCCGCGCCGCCGCTGCGGCCAGCGGATGCTCGGCAGCCACCGCGCAAAACGTCACGCCCATGATGGTGTCGGCGCGTGTCGTGAACACATACATCCGGCCATCGTGAATCAACTTGCCGTCGGCGTCGCGAATGTCGTGCGTGAACGCGAAACGCACACCGAAACTTTTGCCGATCCAGTTCGCCTGCATCGTCTTGACACGCTCCGGCCAGCCTGGCATCTCGTCGAGCTTGGCAAGAAGTTCATCAGCGTAATCGGTGATTCGCAGGTAATACATCGGTATCTCGCGCTTCTCGATCAGCGCCCCCGAACGCCACCCGCGCCCGTCGATCACCTGCTCGTTGGCGAGCACCGTCTGATCGACCGGGTCCCAGTTCACCGTGCCAGTTTTCTGATAAGCGATGCCTTTCTCCAGCATCTTCAGAAACAGCCACTGATTCCAACGATAGTAATCAGGCTGACAGGTCGCCACTTCGCGTGACCAGTCGATCGCCAACCCCATCGCCTGCATTTGCTGCTTCATGTACGCGATGTTCTCGTAAGTCCAGCGGGCGGGCGGCTGGCCGCTTTTCATCGCCGCGTTCTCCGCCGGCAAACCAAACGCGTCCCAGCCCATCGGCATCAGAACATTCAGCCCCTTCATCCGCAAATGGCGGTACATCACATCATTGATCGTGTAATTGCGAACATGCCCCATGTGCAGCTTGCCGGACGGATAAGGCAACATCGACACACAATAAAATTTGCGGCGATCGCCGCGCTCGTCGCTCCGGTAAACATCACCGGCGTTCCACGCTGCTTGCGCGACGGCTTCGATCTGGTTGGGCTGAAACGGTTCTGCTGTCATTTTTTTGCGAAATTCTTGGCGAAATGATCATTATAAAGTAGAGAGGGCACAGAGAAAAAGAAAGCCACCACAGCCTCCTCCCGCCCCCCTTTTCAAAAAGGTGCTCATCGAAGGCGGGCGGGGGTTTTCCCCTTTGTTCGGCAATCGCGGCGAACTGGTAAAATCAGCCCATAAATGATACATCGCCCTGAAAGCCCCCATGAAAAAGATCATCCCCCATTGGACGCTGCTCGTTCCCGCGCTGGCATTTTGTGTTTTGGTGATCGCGCTGATCTTCGGCGCCAATCTCTGGCTGGTGCTTTTATGCAGCGTATCGCTGGCGGGCGCCGTCTTCGTGTCGGTGCATCACGCCGAAGTTATCGCTCTGCGCATCGGTGAACCTTTCGGCACACTCGTCCTGGCGTTGGCCGTCACCGCCATCGAGGCCTCCCTCATTCTTTCCATGATGATCGCCGGCGGCCCGGACATGGCAACACTGGCGCGCGATTCGCTTTACAGCGCCGTCATGATCATCTGCACCGGCGTCGTCGGCTTGTGCCTTCTGCTCGGCGGCCTGAGGCATATTGAGCAGACGTTCCGCGTCGAGGGTGCAGGCGCCGGGCTGGCAGCTTTGATCGTCATGGCAACGATCGCTCTGGTGTTGCCCACGTTTACGGCCAGTTCCGACTACTACATAAAGCAACTTATTTTCGTGGCCATCGCTTCGGCAGCCTTGTGGGCGATTTTTGTTTTTGTACAGACCATCAGCCATCGCGACTATTTTCTTCCCGTCATCAATGTTTCCGATCAGAAAGCCCACGTTCCGCCACCCACCGCAATGCAAGCGTGGACAAGCTTCGGCTTGCTGATGCTCTCGCTGGTGACGGTTGTTGGATTGGCCAAAGTCCTTTCTCCCTCTATTGAGCGAGCCGTTGTGGCCGCCAATGCGCCCAAAGCCGTTATCGGTGTCGTCATTGCCACTCTGATTCTGCTGCCGGAAACCTGGGCGGCGATAAAGGCGGCGCGTGCCGACCGGCTTCAAACAAGTATGAACTTGGCGATCGGCTCGGCGCTTGCCTGTATCGGCCTCACTGTTCCGGTTGTAATTGTGGCCGCCATCATTTTCGATTTACCGCTGACGCTGGGTTTGCAATCCAAAGAAACCGTACTGTTGGCTGTGACCTTTCTGGTGAGCGCCGTAACGCTTGGAACAGGGCGCACTTATTTGATGCAAGGCGCCGTACATCTGGTGCTCTTTGCCGCGTTCCTTTTCCTCGCTTTTGTCCCGTAAACGTGGAGGCTAAAATGAGCATCGACTTTCTGCGCAGTTTTCTTCTATGCTGCACCGTAACCAATTACCTGATTCTTATCGTCTGGTTTCTGACTTTTATTTTCGCCAAGGATTGGCTGAAAGGGATGCACCGCCGATGGTTCAATCTGTCCGATGTACAGTTCGACAGTATCCATTACGCAGGTATGGCGGCGTATAAAATCGGTATCTTGCTGTTCAACCTGACACCGCTGATCGCTTTGTATCTGGTTAATCTGCACTGATGGTTTTTCGACCATTTTTGAGAAAGCGATGATAAAAGATTTCGGCAGTGACAACCACGCAGGCATCTGTCCAGAAGCCTGGGCGATGATGGAAAAAGCAAATTCCGGCTACGCCGACGCTTACGGTAACGACGATGACAGTTTCCGCGCCGCCGACCGGATTCGCGCTTTGTTCGACACCGATTGCGAAGTGTTCTTCGTACTGAGCGGCACCGCCGCCAACGCGCTGGCGTTAGCCTCGTTATGCAAACCTTACCACGCAATCGTCTGTGCCGACGCTGCCCATATTTATACTTCTGAATGCGGTGCACCGGAATTTTTCACCCACGGTTCGCGGCTGATTCCATTACCTGCGCGCGACGGTAAGCTCACCATTGCCGGTCTGCAAACCGCTGCCGCTATGCCAAACGGCGTTCATCAGTCGAAACTCGCCGCCGTTTCATTGACACAAGCCACAGAACTCGGCGCTGTGTACCGCCCCGACGAGTTGCGCGCATTAAGCGGCTTCGCCCATGATCGGAGCTGGAAAGTTCAACTTGACGGCGCCCGCTTCGCCAATGCCTGCGCTTTTCTCAATTGCGCACCTGCCGACATCAGTTGGAAGGTCGGCGTCGATGTGTTGTGTTTCGGCGGCACCAAAAATGGTATGGGGTTAAGTGAAGCACTGGTCTTTTTCGATAAAGTCGCCGCACAGGAATTTGCTTACCGTCGCAAACAGGCCGGACAACTCGCCTCCAAAATGCGTTTCTTTTCCTCCGCCTGGTGCGGCGCTCTGGAAAACGGCGCCTGGCTCAAACACGCCGCTCACGCCAACCGGATGGCGCTGCGGCTCCGGCAACGAATCGAAAACCTGCCGGGCGTTGAACTGCTGGCGCCAACCGAATCGAACGGCGTTTTTGTTCGCTTACCGGCAGCCGTGTGTGCCGTACTCCGCAGCGATGGCTGGCTGTTTCAAAACTTCAACAGCGGTGTGCGGATAATGTGTAGCTGGGCATCTACCGAAACGGACATCGATGCTTTTGCAAGCGCCATCACCGACGCCATCGTCTCCGCCAGAAAAACCGTTTAAAAACCCATGCTCAGTTACCGCCACGCCTTTCACGCCGGCAACCACGCCGATGTTCTCAAGCATTGCGTTTTGATCACGCTGTTACGTCATCTCAATCAAAAGGAAACGCCTTATGCCTACATCGACACCCACGCCGGCGCCGGATTGTATGCGCTGACCGAAGGCTACGCCGCCCGCAACGCCGAATTTCTCGGCGGCATTGCCCGTCTCTGGGAGCGCACTGATCTGCCCGAAGCGCTTGCCGATTACCGTGATCTTGTTCGTGGTTTCAACACCAGTGCCCCTGGAACAGGAAGCCCTCCCCTTCAAGGGAGAGGTTTGGGTGGGGATGGATCTCCGACTTTCCCCTCCCCTCTCCCACAAGGAAAAAAGAACATAAAGCTGCGCTTCTACCCCGGCTCACCGCTGATCGCGCAACGCCTCATGAGGCAAAGCGACAAACTGCGCCTCTTCGAACTGCATCCGAACGATTATTCTTTACTCGTCGAACATTGCCGACCGATGAAACGCCAGGCACAAGTTCAAAAAATGGATGGCTTTGTCGGCCTCAAAGCCGTGCTGCCGCCGCCATCGCGGCGTGGACTCGTTCTGATCGACCCCTCCTACGAAAACAAAGATGACTGCCGTCAAATCATCGCTGCCGTGCAGGAAGGCCTGAAGCGTTTCGCCACCGGCATCTTCGCTGTCTGGTATCCCTGCTTACAGCGTCAGGATATCGACACCCTGCGCCGAAAACTGCGGGCGCTGCCGATCAAATGGCTCGACGCAACGCTCGATGTTCAATGCCCTTCCGCCGACGGCTTCGGAATGTACGGCAGCGGGATGTTCATCATCAACCCGCCCTGGCAGTTGGATGTTTTGCTACAGAAAAATCTGACTTTCCTGGTGAGGTTACTTGGGCGCGATGAGGAAGCGCGGTTCGCGCTGGACGGCGCGTCTTGACTCCTCACACGCTTTTTGCTTTTCCGATCGTTCTTGTTTTTGCAAAAACTATGCCTTTATCGCATCCGGAAACATTTTCTTCATCGCTTCAAACATCTTCTCCGGTACGTGTTGCCTGGCGCAATCCTCCCTGGCAATCATCGGCACGATTTTTTCACCGGTGCGCGCTTTCTGCACCCACTGCGGCTCGGCGACCAATGCACGACCGACAGCAACGAGTTCATAACCGGTAGCAAACGCCCGCTGCAAATCATCCGCGCTTTTGACGCCGCCGACGCCAATCAACGGCATACGTCCATTCAGGCGTTGATGAATCATCTGGCCGATGATGCGCTGATCGCTCTTGTCGCGCTGCGATGTTTGGTCGAAACGTCCTTGCGAAACGTGCAGATACGTCAGCGGTTTCTCCACCAGCCGATCGACCAAGTAAAGCGTGTCGTCGAGCGTAATCCCCGGATTTTTGGTTTCTTCGGGCGAAAAACGATGGCCAACGATAAAAGTTTTATCGGCATATTTTTTCGCCGCTTCAAGCACCGCATCGGCAACCGCCAACGGAAAACGCGCCCGCGCTTCCAGCGAACCGCCCCAGCGATCAGTGCGTTGGTTTGAATACGGCGAAAAAAATTGCTGAATCAGATAACCGTTGGCGCCGTGAATCTCAACGCCGTCAAAACCGGCGGCAATCGCGCGCCGTGTCGCTTCGCCGAATGAACGAATGATGGTTTCGACTTCATCATCAGCAAGCGCGCGCGGCTTGACTGCGCCGGGACGCTCGGACAAAACATCGGAAGCGCTCACCACATCGTTACCGGACAGTTCTGGCTGGCTCTGCTTTCCGGCATGAAAGATTTGCAGCACCGCCTTGGCGCCGCCGCGCTTGATCCGGTTGGCCAACTCGGTCAGACCAGGAATGAAGCGGTCTTCACCGGCGTAAAACTGCCCCGAAAAACCCTTGCCATTCGGCACAGTGTACGTTGTGCCGGTCACCAGCATTCCGACGCCGCCAGCGCGCGCTTCGTAATACGCCAGCTCTTCGGGCGTCTGCCAGCCATCGTCGCGACCGGACCAAGTTGTCATCGGCGCCATCACGATGCGGTTGCGCAGCGTCGTACCATTAGCAAAAGAAAAGGGTTGATCGTAAATGGAGTTCATCGTGGGGCCTTCGTAGAGAAAGAGACAATGGAGAAAGAATAGGCTCGATGCCTCCTCAATTCAACCCTTTTCAGATGTCGGGTATCGGGGGTCAGTACATCGTCCGCCCCAACTGCCTCCAGGCAACGAGCGGAAGCGATGCGTCGGGCAGAGGAAGATGAACCTTGATCAGACGGCGCTGCTCCTCGGGCAACGACAGTTCACGATAGAACTCCGCGTCGCCAAAACCGATGGCTTCCGCCTCGGCGCGCGAGTTGGCGTAAACGATCCGCTCAATCCGCGCCCAATAAGCGGCAGCGAGACACATCGGGCAGGGTTCGGAGGACGCGTAAAGCGTTGTACCCGGCAGATGCCACTGCCGCGTTTTCCGACAAGCCGCACGAATCGCTTCAATTTCAGCGTGCGCCGTAGGATCATGACTCACCAACACACGATTTTTTCCTTCGGCAAGGATTTCGCCCTCCCGCACAATGATGGCACCAAACGGCCCGCCCTCCGGGTTTTCTATCCCCTCTCGGACGTTTTCCGCCGCCAGTTCAACCGCGCGTTGCAGCAAACGTCGATCTTCTTCCGTCGTTTTCGCCATCATTTCAGTCTCGACTGTTGTTGCTTGCTCTGATAGCGGCAGTGTACCAAAGCGGTGATAGTGGTGAACGCGCTAATTGTGTAAAATATCACACAAGGAGTCGCACATGGCAACGAACCTGGCTATCGATCCTGATATCCTCGACTTGGGTGAGTCCATTTAATTACGAACTATAAAATGATTCATTTCCTTCAGGCCAAGCTCGTACTATGCAAGATAAAAACCACCTGACCATTCATCTACTCTGAACCCGCTCCGTGGTTTGGCTTAACTCGGCATCAGCGCTCCTTTGATATGACCCGCTTGGTTATTCTTCCCGGCACCGACGGAACCGGTGCCTTGCTTGGCGAGTTTGTGGCGGCGCTTGGCGATCTGAAGAGCTTTGTCGTTTCCTACCCAACCGACCAGATTCTGGATTACGAACAGCTTGTTGATCTCATCCAGCCGCAGTTGCCTCCGTCCGGGCCTTACTTCCTGCTCGGCGAATCCTTCGGCGGACCTCTTGCCGTCTTGCTTGCTGCCGATCAACGTAGCTCGTGCGCCGGCGTCATTCTTTGCGCATCATTCGCTCGTTACGCGTCGCCGCTTCGGGCGCTTGCTCCGCTCGCCTCATTCGTTCCTGTCGCGCGTATTCCGGCTTGCGTTATGTCATGGTTCCTGCTGGGCTGGTGGTCAACGCCACGCCTTCAGATTCAATTGACGAATGCGCTCAATCAGGTTTCGCCCACGGTGCTGCGCGCCCGGATTCGCGCCGCGCTACGAATAAACGTAATGCCGCAGTTAAAAACACTTAACATGCCGCTGCTGTACCTTCAAGCCTCTCACGATCGCATCATTCCGGCTTCTTCCGGCCGCAACATTGCAGCTTCTGTGCCCAGCGCAATACTTACGCGGGTTACGGGACCCCACTTCTTGCTTCAAGCTGCGCCACAAGCCTGCGCGACTGAAGTTCGCCGGTTTATCGGGTGCTAACGATTCGCTCAAACGGATCGCGGCAATGAGCGCTTGCGTCAATACAATACGCAACAGCAAGCCTGGCCGCCTCGTTCCTGTAGCCCTGAATCCAAAAGCCAAAGCAGCGGCTATTTCCTCTCCCTTATTTCCCTGCTATAATATTAGATTGACAGGCGGTTAGCTCAGCTGGTTAGAGCGCCACGTTGACATCGTGGAGGTCGTTGGTTCGATTCCAATACCGCCTACCAGATTCTCTCGCGTCGGTTGTTTTGCCCGTGTAATTTGCAAACCCCAAGCTGCAAACCCCAAGCAAACTCCGTGCAAGCCCCGGCGCTGTTGGTTTATCCGATCGTCGAAATTGACTGCGTTGCAGATTTCTTGAAAGGGTCAGGTTATGACACCGCGAACATTTTTGCTGAAAAGGTAACTCCTGACGAGTTCGCGTCCCTGTACCCCCGCTTGCCGACCGCTTTTTCTCCGGCAACCGATCCAGAAAAGTGCGCCCCGTCCGCACTTTTTTATTTTCCGAGAGATTTTTATGCCCAATATTCAACTGCCTGATGGTTCTGTCAAATCGTTTGCCGCACCGGTCACAGTCGCCGATATCGCCGCTTCCATTGGTGCCGGTCTTGCCCGCGCCGCGCTGGCCGGCAAGGTTGACGGCAAATTGGTCGATACGTCGTTTCTGATCGACCAAGACGCCCGCTTGTCCATCATCACCGCCAAGGATGCTGAAGGGCTTGACCTGATTCGCCATTCGACAGCGCACTTGCTCGCTTACGCCGTGAAGGAGCTGTTCCCCGATGTGCAAGTGACGATCGGACCGGTGATCGAAGACGGCTTCTACTATGATTTTTCGTACAAGCGCCCATTCACGCCGGAAGATATTGCGGCCATCGAAGCCAAGATGGCCGAGTTGGCGAAGAAGGACGAGCCAGTGGTTCGCAGTGTGATGCCGCGCGACGACGCGGTCAAATTCTTCAAGAATATGGGCGAGCATTACAAGGCGGAAATCATCGCATCGATCCCGACCAATGAGGACATTTCGCTGTACCGCGAAGGCTCGTTCATTGACTTGTGTCGCGGCCCGCACGTTCCTTCGACCGGCCATTTGAAGGTGTTCAAGCTGATGAAGCTGGCCGGCGCTTACTGGCGCGGCGACTCGAAAAACGAGATGTTGCAGCGCGTTTACGGCACGGCCTGGACGAAGAAAGAAGACCTCGACGCTTATCTGCACCGGATCGAGGAAGCCGAAAAACGCGATCACCGCAAACTCGGCCGCCATCTCGATCTTTTTCATTTGCAGGACGAAGCGCCGGGCATGGTGTTCTGGCATCCGAAGGGCTGGTCGCTCTGGCAGGAGGTCGAGCAGTACATGCGGCAAGTCTATAAGGACAGCGGTTATCTCGAAGTGCGCTGTCCGCAAATCCTTGACCGTTCACTCTGGGAAAAATCGGGGCACTGGGAAAATTACAAGGACAACATGTTCACCACCGAATCGGAGAAGCGCGATTTTGCGATCAAGCCGATGAACTGCCCCGGCCATGTGCAGATTTTCAATTCCGATTTGCGCAGTTACCGCGACCTGCCGCTACGTTACGGCGAGTTCGGCGCCTGCCATCGCAACGAACCCTCCGGCGCGTTGCACGGCATCATGCGCGTACGTGGTTTCACGCAGGACGACGGCCATATTTTTTGCACCGAAGTGCAAATTCAGCCGGAGGTCATCGCGTTCCATTCACAGGCGTTGAAAGTTTACGAAGATTTCGGTTTTAAGGACATCGCAGTCAAAATCGCGTTGCGCCCGGAACACCGGATCGGAGCTGACGACGCCTGGGATCTCGCCGAAAACGCGCTGCGCGACGGTCTTCGGGCGTGTGGCACCGAATGGGAAGAACTGCCTGGCGAAGGCGCTTTTTACGGCCCGAAGGTCGAATACCACATGAAGGACTCGATTGGCCGCTCCTGGCAATGCGGAACGATGCAGGTGGACTTTTTCATGCCGGGCCGACTCGGCGCCGAATATGTCGATGAGGACAATGGCCGCAAAACGCCGGTGATGCTGCACCGCGCCATTGTCGGCTCGTTAGAGCGTTTTATCGGCATTTTGATCGAAAATCACGCCGGAGCCATGCCTTTGTGGCTGGCTCCGATCCAGGCTGTCGTCATGAGCATCACTGATCGGCAGGCCGATTATGCGAAAGAAATCCAACAGTTACTAAAAAAACGGGGCTTCCGCATCCATGCCGATTTGCGCAATGAAAAAATTACTTATAAAATCCGTGAGCACAGCCTGCAAAAGTTGCCTTATCAGCTCATTGTCGGCGATAAGGAAGCACAGGCGCATACGGTAGCCGTGCGGACTCGTAGCGGCGAGGACTTGGGTGCGATGCCCCTCGATGCCTTGCTCGCCCGTTTTGAAGAAGAACGAGCAGCGCGTCGGTGATTTTTCCCTGTGATTTTTTACCGACACCGCTTGAGTGAATGCATGGCTTTTTTGTATTTTTGAGGAGATAGAACAATCGCTCTGGAAAAAGAACAGCGGATCAATCATGAGATTACCGCACCCGAAATTCGTCTCATCGGCAACGACGGCGAACAACGCGGAATTATTTCGCTAGCAAAGGCGCTTGCCGAGGCGGAAGCCGCTGAACTCGATCTGGTTGAGATCGCACCGTTGGCGAAACCGCCGGTTTGTCGGATCATGGACTATGGCAAGTTCAAGTACCATGAAGCCAAAAAGCAGCACGAGGCGAAACAGAAACAGAAACAGATTCAGATCAAGGAAATCAAATTCCGCCCCGGCACGGACGAAGGCGATTACCAGATCAAAATGCGCAACCTGATGCGTTTTTTAGGCGATGGCGACAAAGTGAAAGTCACATTGCGCTTTCGTGGCCGTGAAATGGCGCATCAGGAATTCGGTATCCGTCTGATCGATCGAATCAAGGAAGACACCGAAAACGCAGCAACCGTCGAGCAGTACCCCAAACTTGAAGGTCGGCAAATGGTGATGATGCTGGCCCCCAAGAAAGCAGCACCCGTAAAACATCACCCCAATAAGCCCGATGCCGGCACCAAAGTCTCAGCCGCCAAAGAAAAAGCGATGAGCGCCGCCGAAGGCAGCTAAAAGGAATTAATGCAATGCCCAAAATGAAAACCAAGTCGAGTGCCAAAAAGCGTTTTCGCGTCCGCAGCAGCGGCTCGATCAAACGCTCGCAAGCGTTCAGGAGTCATATCCTGACCAAGAAGTCCACCAAAACCAAGCGCCAATTGCGCGGTCCGGCGGAAATCCATTCAACCAACATCGCCTCCGTCAAGGCGATGATGCCTTACGCTTAAGGAGGAGCCATGCCCCGAGTAAAACGTGGTGTGACCGCCCGCGCGCGGCACAAAAAAGTTCTGGAGCAGGCCAAAGGTTATCGTGGTCGCCGCAAGAATGTTTACCGTATCGCCAAACAAGCGGTGATGAAGGCCGGCCAGTATCAGTACCGTGATCGGCGTCAGAAAAAGCGCGAATTCCGCGTCCTGTGGATCGCCCGGATCAATGCCGCCGCGCGTGAACTGGGAATGACCTACAGCGCCTTTATGAACGGCCTCAAAAAAGCTTCGGTCGAAATCGACCGTAAAGTGCTGGCCGACATCGCGGTTTACGACAAGGCAGCGTTTGCCAAAATCGCCGAACAAGCGAAAGCGTCGCTGGCTTGAGTTAGAAATCAGGAATCACGTATCAGATGAAGGGGCGCGATTTATCGCGCCCTTTTTATTCTCACGCGGAGACGCGAAGCCGCGAAGGAAGAAAGCGCCCTCCCCTTCAAGGGGAGGGTTGGGGTGGGGATAGGATTGCGTAGCCTGGACAAGCGAAGCGCCATTTGGGAGCGTTTTTTTGGATTCTTCGACTCCGCTTCGCGTCGCGCAGAATGACGGAGTTGTTTCTTCGCGGCTTCGCGCCCTCGCGTGAGATGATGTTTTTCTGATCCCTGACTTCTGACCTCTGATTCCTGACATCTGACCCCGCCCTTGCGTTAAAATTAATGTTTTGCCTTGACCGTTCCAGGAAATCTCCCCACCATGAGCCCCGATCTTGCTGCCGTCGTCGTCGCTGCCCGAACAGAATTCGCGCAGGCTGCCGATGCGGCAACGCTGGAAAATTGTAAAGCCCGCTATCTCGGAAAAAGCGGCGTGTTGACCGAGCAACTGAAAATGCTCGGCAAGCTCCCTCCCGACGAGCGCAAAGCCGTCGGCGCTCGCATCAACGAAGCAAAGACGGCGCTGGAGTCCGCGCTCGATGCCCGTCGCGCCGAACTGTCCCGCCTCAAGATGCAAGCGCAACTTGACGCCGAAGCGATTGACGTAACGCTACCGGGGCGCGGCGCCGGTTATGGCGGTCTGCATCCGATCACGCGTACTCGAGACCGGATTGAAGCGCTATTCCGTTCGCTGAGTTTCGCGGTGGCCGACGGGCCCGAGATCGAGGATGACTTTCATAATTTCACCGCGCTGAACACGCCTGAGAACCATCCGGCGCGGTCGATGCAGGACACGTTTTACGTTGACAACAACCTCGTGCTACGTACGCACACGTCGCCGATTCAGGTGCGCTGGATGGAAAACCATCCGCCGCCGATCAAGATCATTGCGCCGGGGCGTACGTTTCGTGTCGATTCCGACGCTACGCATTCGCCGATGTTTCATCAGGTAGAAGGTTTGTGGATTGATCGCGCGGTTTCGTTTGCCGACTTGAAGCAGGTGTTCGCTGAATTCTTGCGAATGTTTTTCGAGCGCGACGATATTCGCGTGCGTTTTCGCCCGTCGTTTTTTCCGTTCACCGAACCGTCGGCGGAAATCGACATGGCGTTCGGCAATGATCGCTGGCTCGAAATCGCCGGCTCCGGCCAAGTGCATCCGAACGTTTTGCGTGCCGTTCGTCTCGATCCCGAACAATGGCAAGGTTTCGCATTTGGTATGGGTATTGAACGGCTGGCGATGTTGCGTTATGGCGTAACTGACTTGCGGTTGTTTTACGAAAACGATCTGCGCTTCCTGCGTCAATTTTCTTAAGGGGAACCGATGAGATTTTCCGAACACTGGTTGCGCACGCTGGTTGACCCATCGCTCGATTCTGCGGCGCTGTGCGATTGTCTGACGATGGCGGGACTTGAAGTCGAGGAAACAACGCCGGCAGCGCCGCCGTTTTCCGGCATCGTCGTCGCCCGCATTCTTGCAGTTGAACCGCATCCCAACGCCGATAAATTGCGCGTCTGCCGCGTCGATGCCGGTCAGGCAGCGCCGCTGCAAATCGTCTGCGGCGCGCCGAACGCCGCCGCCGGACTCGTCGTTCCCTGCGCGCTTGAAGGCGCGGTATTGCCCGGCGATTTCAAGATCAAGCGCACGACGATGCGCGGCGTCGAATCGCAAGGAATGTTGTGCTCAGCGCGCGAACTCGGCATCAGCGACGATCATGGTGGCCTGATGCCGCTGCCTGCCGATCTCCAACCCGGCGCCGATATTCGTGAAGCGCTGCATCTCAACGATACATTCATCACGCTGAAGCTGACGCCGAATCGCGCCGACTGTCTGTCGCTCGCTGGTGTCGCGCGCGAAGTCGCCGCGTTGACCGGCGCGCCATTACATTTGCCTGCCTGCACCCCGGTAAAAGTCAGTTCGAAAACCACGCCCGGCATTCGCCTCGAAGCGCCTGAGGGTTGCCCCCGCTTTGCGGCGCGGGTTATCGAGAATGTCAGTCCGTCAGCGCTGACGCCGTTGTGGATGCAACAGCGCCTGCGCAGCGCCGGCATCCGGCCAATCTCGGCGCTGGTTGATATCACCAACTACACGATGATGGAGCTGGGACATCCGATGCACGCTTACGATTGCCGTCAAATCGATGGCGATGTGGTCGTACGCTTCGCTCGCCCTGGCGAAAAATTGTTGCTGCTCAACGAGCAAACAGTCGATCTGACGCCCGATCTTTTGATGGTGTGCGATGAGAAAAAGCCGCTCGGCCTGGCCGGAATCATGGGCGGCGAACACACCAGTATTGCTGCCGACACCACGAATGTTTTTCTCGAGGCGGCGCATTTCTCGCCGGCCGTGATTCAAGGAAAAATGCGGCGGCTGGGCTTTGTTTCCGATGCCGGCCATCGTTTTGAACGCGGCGTCGATTTCGAGTTGCCGCCGAAAGCGATTGAACGCGCTACCGAATTGGTTCTGGCGATCTGCGGCGTCCCCGGCAAAACAACCGTCGGTCCGCTGGTCGATGCGTGTAAAACACTGCCGACGCGACCGCCGGTGCGCGTACGCACTGCGCGCGTCTCGCGGATTCTGGGCTGGCCGTTTGGAGCCGAAGCCATCGCCGCTGTTTTCCAAAAACTCGGTTTCGCTTTCACACGCAGCGGCGACGACTTCACCGTCACGCCGCCTTCGTATCGCTTCGATCTGACGCTGGAAGAAGATTTCATTGAAGAAGTCGCCCGCCTCCACGGTTACGATAACATCCCGTTGCCGACGAGCACACACAGTCAGCACATGCTGGCACTGCCGGAAACGCAGTTGCCGGTCGCTGCGCTCAAACAGCGTTTGGCCGATCAGGGCTGGCAAGAAATCCTGACCTTCAGTTTCGTCGCCTCTGAAATGGAGCGGCTGCTCAATGGCGAAACACCCAAAGTTTTACCTGTGCGCGTTCACAACCCGATCGCCGCGCAACTCGACGTGATGCGCACCTCGCTGTTGCCAGGATTACTGGAGACGCTCAAAAGCAATCTGAATCGCAAGGAACCTTATCTGCGGCTCTTTGAAGTCGGCCGTGTCTTTCTGTCCGCCGCCGCCGATACTGCTGTTCAACCCTACCGTCTGGGCGGGCTGGCCTATGGCGACGCCGTTCCCGAACAGTGGGGGGCTGCTTCGACGCGGCGGCCTGTCGATTTCTTCGATGTCAAAGGCGCCCTTGAAACACTGGCCGCGCCGCGACAATTGACCACCGCCGCATTGGATAATGTCGACGGCAACGCAAATGAACTGCCACCGGCGCTGCATCCGCGCCGCGCTGCCCGTGTGTTGATCGACGGCGCTACCGTCGGCTGGCTCGGCGAATTACATCCGCAACTCGTTGGACATCTGGAATTCCCGCAGGCGCCAGTCATTTTCGAACTTGACCTGGAAGCGTTGTGTAAGCGGATACTACCGAAAACCAGACCGATTTCGCGACAACCGATGGCGCGACGCGATCTGGCCGTCGTCGTTGATGCTCATATTCCAGCGCAGGCTTTGCTCGATTCGCTGGAAAAAGTTCGGCGGAAGTCTCGGCTGGATCATGTGGAAGACATAAATCTTTTTGACATTTACACAGGCGCCAGCTTGCCCGTTGGTCAGAAAAGCGTTGCGATTCTTATGCTTATGAGAGATACTCAACGTACTTTAACAGATCGCGACATCGACGCAACGCTACAAGCATTTTACGCTGCGCTGGAAAAAGACCACGGCGCGCGTCTTCGCTCTTAGGACTTTAAGGATAGTGCATGTCAACGCTCACCAAAGCCGAACTGACTGAATTGCTCTTTGAGCAACTGGGGCTTAACAAGCGCGAAGCCAAAGATATGGTCGAGCATTTCTTTGAAGAGATCCGGCTGGCGCTCGAAAAAGGCGATACCGTCAAACTGTCCGGCTTCGGCAATTTCCAGCTGCGCGAAAAGGCACAACGCCCCGGGCGCAATCCAAAGACCGGTATTGACATTCCCATCTCGGCGCGGCGCGTCGTGACGTTCCACGCCAGCCAAAAACTCAAAGCTCTGGTTGACGAGGCAGCCAATGCCCGGAACACCCCACCACCCGCCTGAACTACCGCCGATCCCCGCCAAGCGTTATTTCACCATCGGCGAGGTCAGCGAACTATGTGCGGTCAAGCCGCACGTTCTACGTTACTGGGAGCAGGAATTCACACAACTGAAGCCGTTGAAACGGCGCGGTAATCGGCGTTATTACCAGCACCACGAAGTCCTGTTGATCCGCCGCATCCGCGGCCTGCTCTACGATCAGGGCTTCACCATCAACGGCGCCCGCAGCCAACTGGAGGACATGGCCGCAGTGGTCGAAAAAACTGCACCGCCCAGCATCGATAAACCCTCTGTCATTGCACCACCACCCGGCGCATCAACTGATCGTGTTAAACTACGCGATGAGCTCAGTGAAATACTGGCCATATTAAAAAAAGTACGTTGATTTTTATAAAAACAACGGGGTTGTTTCCATAATTTTTTCCCGCTTTTGCGAGAGGGAGTATTCGTATGCATTCCGATCTTCCGCCGATCATCGCGCTTTTTTTGATGGGGCTCGTCGGCAGCGGCGCCCATTGTGTGTTCATGTGTTCGCCGATCATGGCAGCGTTGTCGCTCAATTCTTCCCGCCGCTGGTTGTTGACCATTGGCTACAACCTTGGCCGAATCATCACCTACACCGTGATGGGGGCTCTCTTCGGTGCGCTCGGCCACTGGCTGGCAATGCACGTCAGCGCTTTTTTTCAAGTGCAGCAGGTGTTGACCGCCATCGCCATTCTTTTCATGTTGCTGATCGCGCTGCACGTCAGCGGACTGTACGCCGCACTGGCGCCGCTCGAGCGTCTGGGTGGGCGCCTTTGGCGAAAGATTGAGCCGTTCACACGCCGTCTGCTGCCGGTCAAAAACCTTCCCGGCGCATTGGCGTTGGGCGCCCTTTGGGGCTTCATCCCATGTGGAATGGTTTACGCCGCGCTGGCCGCCAGCTTGGCGGCGGGTGGCGCGTTTGAAGGCGGCGCTCAAATGCTGGCGTTCGGCCTCGGCACCCTCCCGGCGCTAACAGTCATCGGCATCGCGGCAGGTGGTTTGAACCGCTGGCTGCAACACGTCTGGCTCAAACGCCTCGCCGGCGTCGCCATCGCCGTACTGGCGCTCTGGATGTTCGTCAAAATGATGGACAAGTCACCCCCCGACCTCAATGCTCCGGGGCACCATTCGATGCCTGCGCATTCGCACATGGACCATTAGGCGTTTACTGAAACCGTGTTGCGATTCCTTCGTTGATTCGGCACAATGTAAACGGAACGGTCTGACAGCAGAAAGTCGCTATGGCTGCCTATCCGTGGGGATCGGGAAGCCGTGAACCAGGAGATGAGGGGTTACCGATATGCCTCTGGTGAATTGGGGATTGCGTCCCTCCAAACCTTTCCTTCTTTATCTTTCGCCGAATGACCACGTAAAGGAAAACCAGCATGGCCTTTATTGAACCTGTCGTTTTGAGCAGTCGCGGCGTGCGTCTGGAACCTCTGGCGCTCATGCACGAAGCCGGTCTGCGCGAGGCCGCCGCTGACGGTGAACTGTGGAACTTGCGTGTCGTCGCTGTGCCCGCGCCAAACGAAACCCGCGCCTGGATTGAAACCGCTTTACAGATGCGCGAGGCCGGTAACCGTTTCGCTTTTGCCGTAATCGAGGAAAGCTCAGGCGCAGTGCTCGGCAGTACGAGTTATCACGACATTACGCCCGCCATCAAACGCGTGGAAATCGGCTATACCTGGTATGCCCAACGCGCGCAGCGCACGCATGTGAACACCACTTGCAAACTGATGCTGCTCGAACATGCTTTCGATACGCTGGGCTGCCGCGTAATCGGCTGGCGTACCGACAACTTCAACTTTGCCAGCCAGCGCGCCATTGAACGGTTAGGCGCGAAAAGAGACGGAGTGATTCGCCACCACGCACTGCGACGCGACGGCACCGTGCGCGATACGGTGATGTACAGCCTGCTGGCCGGTGAATGGACGGAAGTGCGTGCGCATTTGCTGTATTTGCTGGCGCGACACACGCCCGGCGACAGCGCTTGAATCCTCCTTCACCACCACTGATGAAAGTGGTGCAATGGCCCGATGCCGCGCCCGATGCTCAGGCGGTCTGCCTGCATCAGCGCTTGCGTCAACCAGTTTTTGGCGTCCTGTATGGTTGTTTTCCAATCCGGTCGTTGCGGGCGTAACGCCGCCAGCGCGGCAGACAAGGTGCAGCCGGTGCCGTGCGTATGGCGTGTATTGATGCGCGGCGCAGCGAAGCGTGTTTCTTCGTTCGGCGTGATGAGCCAATCCGGACTTTCTTCGTTTTTCAAATGACCACCCTTCATCAGCACGGCTTTAGCGCCGAGCGCCAACAACGCGCGTCCTTGTTCGCACATCGCTGTTTCGTCAACTGCGATGTTCGCGCCGAGCAACGCCGCAGCCTCGGGAAGATTCGGCGTCGCCATATCCGCCAGCGGCAACAGTGTTTCACGTAACGCCCGCACCGCTTCCGGCGCCAGCAGCGCGTCGCCGCTTTTTGCCACCATCACCGTATCGAGCACGAACACCGGCGGTCGATAACGCGCCAGACACGTCGCAACCGCTTCGATCACTTCCGCGTTCGCCAGCATGCCGCACTTGACGCTGTCGATGCGCACATCGCTGAAAACGGAATCGCACTGCGCCGTCACGAATTCCGGCGCTACAGTAAATACGCCCTGCACGCCTTGCGTATTCTGCGCCGTCAACGCCGTAATCACCGACGCGCCATACACGCCCAGCGCCGAAAAGGTTTTGAGGTCGGCCTGAATACCGGCACCGCCGCCGGAATCGGAACCGGCGATGGTCAAGGCGTTAAACAATTCAGCCTCCTATCACTTCACATAACGCTCGCGCCGCTTCTTCTGGCGCTTTGCTGGCACAGATGGCCGATACTACCGCGATGCCATCGACGCCCGTTGACATCACTGCTCGCGCGTTGTTCACGTTGACGCTGCCGATAGCGACTGTCCTCAACGTCGATGTCGGCGGTTTCATCGCCGTCAGCAATGACCGCAGACCTTCGACACCGAGCGCCGGCCCTGCTTCGGGTTTGGTCGCCGTCAATTGCACCGGCCCGACACCGATATAATCCACCACATCGGTTTCGATTTCTCGCCATTGTTGAGCGTTCGACACTGAAACGCCAACGATCATGGTCTCACCCAACAAACGCCGCACTTCTTTCGCCGGCAAATCCTGCTGGCCGACATGAACGCCATCGGCGCCCACCGCCAGCGCAACATCCACGTGGTCGTTGATAATCAGCGGAACATGGTGCGACCGACACAGCGGTTGCAATGCGCATGCCGCATCCCAAAACGCCCGCTTGCGCCATTTCAACGCGCGCAACTGCACGATTGTCACGCCACCACGGATGGCTGCTTCCGTGACGCGTACCATGTCGGCCACGCCGCCGCCGCACATGTCGGGATCAAGCACCAGATACAGCGACAAATCGAATGCCGCGCGGGGAATTGCTGTATTCGTCATTTCACTTTCCTTTCCATTCTCTTTTCGAGGGTGGCTTCGTCGAGTGTCGTCAACGCGTCAAGTAAATATACGGCGAAACTGCCCGTCCCTTCATTCCGATCAAGCGTTTTTTGCGCGGCTTCTTCACCGGCCACTGAAAAAACAGCACAGGCGCTCGCCGCCGCTTCCAATGTTTCGCTCTTGTTTGATGCCGTCGATACATAAGCCGCCACCAGCGCCGACAATGCGCAGCCGGTACCGGTGACGCGTTGCAACAGCGGATGGCCGTTGTCGATGCGCAACGTGCGTTCTCCGTCGGTGATGTAATCCGACGCGCCAGTCACCACGACGATGGTTTTCGCATCAAGCGCCAGATGCTTCGCCGCTACCAACGCTTCGTCGCTGCCTTGTGTGCTGTCAGCGCCGCGGCCCTGTGACGCTTCACCGTTCAGCACCAGAATTTCCGAGGGGTTGCCGCGAATCACTGTCGGGCTTTCGCGGAGCAAATCACGACAAAGCTCTGTTCGCAGCGGAAGCAATCCTACCGCCACCGGGTCGAGCACCCAGGGTTTTCCTGCCCGTTGCGCTGAAGCGACTGCTTTCTTCATCGCTTCCGCCTGCGCTGTGTGTAAGGTTCCGACATTGATCGACAACGCCGACGCCACCGCCGCCAAGGCTTCGGACTCCAACGGATCGGACAGCATCGCCGGTGACGCGCCCGCCGCCAGCAACACGTTCGCCGTCCAGTTCGTCACCACATCGTTGGTCATGCAAAACACGAGCGGCGTCGCCGTTTGCACACGTTGCCAATAACCGATCGCTGTTTGAGAAGAAAGAAGTTGCGCCATCAAACCCTCTTGCAAAATAAACCGCATCAAAGAGGAGGCACGCGGGAAACTGCGCTGTGACCTCCCTACGCCGGTATGAACCGGATCAGGTGATGCGGGTTTGTTCTCAGTCCGCCGAGCACATCAAAAACGCAGGCGGACACCCCGAGCCACTGTTGTCCGAAGCCGCAAAGACTGCGGACTTCGGAGATTCTGCGCAAGAAACGCGGAGGCGTCAAGAGCAATCACTTATGCGGGGTCGCCGGGCGCTCCCAGAAGCGACACGCCCGCTGTATTCGCCGCCTCGCGCAAATCGGCATTGAGTGTTGCTAACGGCAGGTCAAGACGCTGCGCCAATTCGAGGTAAACCGCATCATAGAGCGTAAGGCGATAGCGTTCGGCGAGCCGGTGGGTCATTACCCAGGACTGCGTGATGGTTTCTGCATCAAGAGTAATCGGAAACACATGAAGAAGTTTGATCCGATCCTGGCGAGCCCCTGGAGTGATGCGCCCGCGCCGCTGCGCCATCATCAAAGCGTTAAGCACTTCCAGCGGCCACAATGCCGGCGCGTGCGCGTCTTCCTGAGTCAGTCGAGCCAGTAAAGCATCCGCAGACGGCGTGGCCTCATCCTCGAAACACCAAGTCAACGCAATAGCGCTATCGACAACAAAAGTCATGGCCGCCCTTCGTTAACCCGTTCTTTAATGGACAAGCCGCCGAGTGTGACACCCTTGCGCGCCTCCAATAGCATTGGGCCGCCTGCCTGGCTTTGGCGCGATCAAACGCTGGCTTGATGGGGGCAAGATGCGCCACCGCCTTGCCGTGGCGGGTGATGAGAAATTCTTCGCCGAGGGCAACCTGATCGAGCAAACCGCTCAACTTGTTTTTGGCCTCAAATAACGCGATTTCACGTATAGCGCCTCCTATTTATAGCTAGGCTGTGGCTAGATTTTAATATGAAATCTATCACTCACGTCAATACAAAACAGAAAATCATATTGGCAACCGCCTCAAATACCGCCAGTCTCGGCATCACCGAAGCCCCCGTATAATGCGATTTTTTCCGGCACGTGCGCTTCGTTCAAATATGGCTCCGCTCACCCTCTATGACAACTACACGCGCCTGTTGCGCCTGTTTGAACCGCTGCATTCTGACGGCGAGGTCGGGCTCTACACTTGCGGCCCGACCGTTTACGACTACCAGCATATCGGCAATTACCGAACGTTTTTGTTCGAGGACACGCTGAAGCGCGTGTTGCGCTGGAACGGTTATCGCGTGCGGCATGTGATGAATATCACCGATGTCGGCCATTTGACTTCGGACGCCGACAGCGGCGAGGACAAAATGGAAAAAGGCGCGCGCCGCACCGGCAAAACGGCCTGGGAGATTGCGCAGCTTTACACCGACGCCTTTCTCGACGACCTGAACAAACTCGGCATCGAGATGCCGACGATTCTGTGCCGCGCCACTGATCACCTCCAAGAACAAATCGAATTCATCGCCGATCTGGAGAAGAAGGGCTTTACCTACCGCACTTCCGACGGCATTTATTTCGACACCGGCAAACAGGAAAGCTATGGTTATCTAGCGCGTTTGAACCGCGAAGGCCTGGAAGCCGGCAAGCGCGTTGAGTTGGGCGAAAAGCGCAGCATCACCGATTTTGCGCTGTGGAAGTTTTCGCCGGCCGGCGAGCAACGACAGATGGAGTGGAACAGCCCGTGGGGCGTTGGCTTCCCTGGCTGGCACATCGAATGCTCAGCGATGGCGCAGCGTTACCTCGGCGATTATTTCGACATTCATTGCGGCGGCGAAGATCATCTTTCGATCCACCACACCAACGAAATCGCGCAGACCGAAGCGCGCGTCGGCACCCGTCTTGCCAACTTCTGGATGCATGGCTATTTCTTGTTGCTCAACGATGCCAAGATGGCCAAATCCGCCGGTGAGTTTTTACGCATTCAATCGCTGATCGACCGCGGCTACGATCCGCTCGCTTATCGTTATCTGTGCCTCACCGCGCACTACCGCAAACAGTTAACATTTACCTGGGATGCACTCGATGCGGCGCAGACGGCGCTTGAGCGTCTGCGTCAGGGGTTTTATGCGCTGTCCGAATCTGCTGCACTTTCCGATGCCGTTCCTGATGCCGCGCTCATCGCGCGCTACGCCGCCGAACTGAACGACGACCTCAATCTGCCGCGTGCGCTGGCGATCGTCTGGGAAACTCTGCGCGGCGCGCTCGACCCCGCGATCAAACGAGCAACGCTGGCGCGCTTTGACGACGTGCTCGGTTTGCAACTGGCGAAATGGCGCCCGATAAACACCATTGTTCCTGACGATATTCGCGTACTTGCCGACGACCGCCTCGCTGCCCGCAAGGCGAAGAACTGGGCCGAGTCCGACCGCCTGCGCGATGCGTTGAAAATCGCCGGCTGGGACATTGAAGACGCGCCCGACGGTTATCGGCTGAAGCCGCGCTGAAGATGTTTTTGCCAGGATCGTGCTATCCTTACTGCTTATATTTCGCATGAGGGTTTTCACCATGAAGGTTCCTCCTGTTTCGATTTGTGTTCTGCCGCTGCTGTGCGTCGCCGTTGCGCTTTCTGGTTGCGACATCCTTTCTCAGCAAAAGCGCGAAGAGGAAAACGCGATCAAGAATACCGTCGATTGCCAATACTCGGGCGAGCGCCTGCTGGTGCGTTTCGATCGCGACGAAGTTCGGGTGTTGATGCCCGATAGCAGCCGTATGTATCTTTACCGGATGCCTTCATCGCGCGGCGTCCTCTACACCAACGGCGAATTCGAATTGCTCGGCAAAGGCACCGACATCACCTTCGGCCCGGTCGGCGACACCGGCAAACTGGAGTGCAAGCCCTACAGCGTTGATGACAAAGAACAACGCAAGGAAGACCGCAAAGGCTTGAGAGAGCAGCGGGCTATTTGATAACCATCACTTGATCATCACCATCCCGATAACCACCCTCACGGAGTTTTTATGACCACAACTGCTACCTTCCCGGCCACACTTTTAGATGCCCTTTTCCCCGTTGCTTCCTCCAGTGCTCTTGCCAACGCCCGCTCGCGCCCGTTGCACGCCATCGCGCTGACCGTTCTCGGCTCACTGGCGCTGGCAGTTTCCGCCAAGATACAGTTTCCCTTTGGGCCAGTGCCTTTCACCATGCAGACTTACGTCGTTCTGGTGCTGGGCGCTCTGCTCGGTAAACGGTTGGCTGGTGCGTCTGTGATGCTTTACCTGGCGCAAGGATTGGCGGGACTGCCTGTCTTCGCCGTCGGCGGCGGCCTTGCCTACCTGGCCAGCCCGACCCTCGGCTACCTCGTCGGCTTCCTGCCGGCGGCAATGCTCATCGGCCATTTCACCGAGCGCGGCTTCGGCCGGACGCCAATTAGCAGCCTGTTGCTGATGACTGCCGGTCACGCGGTACTCTTCGCGTTCGGTATGTTGTGGCTCGCGCTGGCGATTGGATTGGAACAGGCCTACTGGATCGGGCTGTATCCGTTCTGGGGTGTATCGGTCGTCAAAACCGTGCTGGCGGCAGTAAGCGTTGCGTTGGCCTGGAAAGTATTGACGCCTTCCTCCCGCCGTTCCTGAGCAAACCGCAAAACACTTTATGGCCGACATGAAAAAGCTTTCCGGCGGTTCACTGCGAGCCGCCGGATACGATGAAAAAGAACGCCGGCTCACCGTCGAACTGGCTTCCGGCACCTTCGTCTTTGAACACGTCTCAGCAGATGTCTGGCGACGCTTCATCGGCGCCTCGTCGCCCTGGAGTTTCTTCCGCGACAACATCGAAGAAGAGTACGTTGGTAAACGGGTCAGATAACAAGGATCAGCGGCAAAAACCCGGCGCCAGATTCTGAGGCGGTTTTGAACCCGCCTTTTTTATTGGACGGAGAAACTTACTTCTCCATCTCCTTGAGCGTGGCCTTGGCTCCTTCATGGCTCTGCTGCGCGGCCTTGCGAAACCACTGCGTGGCCTCAGTTTTGTTTTTGGGGACGCCCATGCCTTCGCTGTACATCAATCCGAGGAAGTATTGGGCTGGCGCGTACCCCTGCTCTGCCGCCTTGCGGTACCACTGCACGGCCTCGGCAACGTTGCGGGCGACGCCCTGGCCCGTGAAGTACATCGCGCCCAGATTGTTTTGGGCGTCCGCAAGCCCCTGCTCTGCCGCCTTGCGATACCACTTCACGGCTTCAGCATAGCTTTGGGTAACACCCCGGCCCTTGGCGTACATCACGCCAAGGTCGTTTTGTGCTCTTACATCACCCTGCTGCGCTGCCTCGAGATACCACTGTGCAGCCTCGGTATCGCTTTGGGCAACACCTCGGCCTTTGGCGTACATCACGCCGAGGTTGTACTGGGCTTTTGCATACCCCTGCTCTGCCGCCTTGCGATACCACTGCACGGCCTCGACATCGCTTTGGGTGACGCCTTGGCCCGCAGCGCACCTTATGCCGAGGTTGAATTGAGCTTCCGCAATTCCCTGCTGCGCCGCCTTGCGATACCACTTCGCGGCCTCGGCATCGCTTTGAGCAACGCCTCGGCCCGCGTCATACATCAATCCGAGGTTGAATTGGGCTAACGCAAATTCCTGCTGCGCCGCCTTGCGCCACCACTGCACGGCATCAGCGTCGCTTTGAGCTACGCCTTGCCCTTTCTTGTACATCAGTCCGAGGTTGGTTTGGGACTCCGCATATCCTTGCTCCGCCGCCTTGCGGTACCACTGCACGGCATCAGCGTCGCTTTGGGTTACGCCCCGGCCCTTTTCGTACATCCATCCGAGGCTATGCCGGGCATTCGCATATCTTTGCTTCGCCGCCTTGCGAAACCATTGCACGGCTTCGACATCACTTTGAGTAACGCCTTGGCCATCACGGTACATCACGCCGAGGTTGTACTGGGCTTGCGCATTTCCTTGCTCCGCCGCCTTGCGAAACCACTGCGCTGCCTCGGCATAGCTTTGAGCAACACCTTGACCCGAGTAATACATCGCTGCGACATTGAATTGGGCGTCCGCATCCCCCCGCTGTGCAGTCCGTTTCGTGCTCTCGAAATCCTGCGCGTGAACCGTCAGCGCAAAGCAAAGAGCGAGCAGACCGAGGCGCCAGCGCAGGGCTTGAAACATGGCGTCCTTTCTTTCTGGCAACTGCCGGTTCATGGGGGCTCCTTACTTTTCCAGAGCCTTGAGCACAGCCCTGGCTTCTTCACTCCCCTGCTGCGCTGCTTTGCGATACCACTTCATAGCCTCGGCATCGTTTTGGGCAACACCTTCGCCCTTGTAATACATCAATCCGAGGTTGAATTGGGCAGTCGCGTCACCTTGTTCCGCCGCCTTGCGATACCACTGCATCGCTTCGGCATGGCTTTGGGTCACACCCTGACCCTTGGCGTACCTTACGCCGAGGTTATTTTGAGCAGCCGCAAACCCCTGCTGCGCCGCCTTACGATACCATCGCACAGCCTCGGCATAGTTTTGCTCGACACCTTGTCCCATATCATACACATCTCCGAGGATGGCCTGAGCTTCCGCATCCCCCTGCTCCGCCGCCTTGCGAAACCACTTCACGGCTTCAACATCGCTTCGCGCGACGCCCCGGCCCCTGAAGTACATCAATCCGAGGTTGAATTGGGCATAAACATGCCCCTGTTGCGCCGCCTTGCGATACCACTGCACAGCCTCAACAGGGCTTTTGACGACGCTGTGGCCTTTGTCGTGCATCACTCCGAGGTTGTATTGAGCATCTGCATCTCCCTGCTGCGCCGCTTTGAGATACCACCGCGCA
The DNA here is from genome assembly GCA_009786025.1 of Pseudomonadota bacterium. GTDB lineage: Bacteria > Pseudomonadota > Gammaproteobacteria > Burkholderiales > Casimicrobiaceae > UBA931. Next base: position 34,475 of record WQUA01000022.1, read on the forward strand.
GCCTCGGCATAGTTCTGAGCGGTACCGCGCCCATCGCGGTACATTTCTCCAAGATTGAACTGGGCTATCACATCTCCCTTCTCCGCCGCCCGCCTGGTACTCTCGAAATCCTGTGCGTGAACTGTCAGCGCAAGATAAAGGGCGAGCAGACCGAGGCGCCAGCGTATGGGCTGAAACATGGCAGTTTTCCTTGCTGAAAGCAACTCTTTCAAGGGTGACTCCTTACTTTTTCATGGCCTTAAGCGCCGCCTTGGCTTCCTCATTCCCCTGCTGCGCAGCTTTGCGATACCACTTCATAGCCTCAGCGTTGCTTCGAGTAACACCTTTGCCCTTTTCGTACATCGCTCCGAGGCTGAATTGGGCTTCCCCATCTCCCTGCTCTGCCGCCTTGCGATACCACTTCGCAGCTTCGGCATCGTTTCGAGCGACACCTTTACCTTTTTCGTACATCTCTCCAAGATTGGATTGGGCAACAGCCTCCCCCAGCTCCGCTGCCTTGCGATACCACTTCAGAGCTTCGGTATCGTTTTGGGCAACACCTCGGCCCACATCGTACATATATCCGAGGTTGGTTTGGGCATCCGCATTCCCCTGCTCTGCCGCCTTGCGATACCACTTCACAGCTTCAGTATCGTTTTGGGTAATGCCTCGACCCTCGCTGTACATATATCCGAGGCTGGTTTGGGCATCCGCATCGCCCCGCTCTGCCGCCTTGAGATACCACTTCACGGCCTCGGCATCGCTTTGGGCAACGCCTCGACCATAGCAGTACATCTCCCCGAGGTTGAATTGGGCATACACATTTCCCTGCTCCACCGCCTTGCGATACCATTTCACAGCCTCAGCATCGCTTTGGGTAACGCCTTCACCCCTTTCGTACATCACTCCGAGAGTGTTTTGGGCCTTTGCATCTCCCTGCTGCGCCGCCTTGCGATACCAGGCTACAGCCTGTTTCTTATCTTGCGCTACACCTTTTCCTTCATCATACATCCACCCGAGGTTGTATTGGGCGTCCGCACGCCCCTGCTGTGCTGCCTTGCGATACCACTTCACAGCTTCAGCATCGCTTTGGGTAACGCCTTCGCCCTCGTAGTACATCACTCCAAGGTTGTATTGGGCTATCGCATCTCCTTTCTCCGCCGCCCGCTTCGTGTTCTCAAAATCCTGTGCCCATACGGTCATGGCAAAGCCAAGAGCAAGCAGCCCCAAGCCCCAGCGCATGACTTGAAACACCGTATTTTTCTTTTCGGGGAAACCTCTTTCCATGGGGAGTTCCTTTGCGTTGAAAATTAAAATCTCGTGAAACGCGTCACCGAGACAAGGCTGGAATTGCGCAGCGCCATTCCAGTCTTACCTTTATCTCTGCACGCCCGATCACTCCAGGCGACCCCTTATTTTTTGAAAGGATTGCCGAATTTCACGCCCGACAACGCCGATGACACCGACGACATGGCGCTCGCGGCGGCGCCCGGCGCGGCCTCTTGCTGAGAGGGCGACGATGATTCGGACAACTTCATTTCGCGCCGCAATATCTTGTCGTAACTACCGTCATCCCTGAATTTCATCAGCTCACGAACGCGCAAAACACCCCACGGGTGCGTTTGCCCGAAGCTCAACAATATCTGCTGAATCTTCCCTAGCGCAGCTTCGTTCTCTTCTTCGAATGCCCGCGCCTGCGCAAAAAATTCTTCCAGGCTGGCTTCATTCGCATACTTTCTCGAATAACCCGATAGCTTCATCAACGCGCGACATGAGGCTTCAAAGTTCTGGCACGCCAGAAAGCCACCTCTGTCGCAGGTGTATTCAGACGCGCGCATCCATTGATAAAGCGCGTAGTTCAACGATATTTCCGCCGGGGTGTACAGCACGCTCAAGCCGGGAATCGTCGATATGATGACTTTGAGCGCGCCTGTGCTCAGCAAACTGCCCAGAATAGAATAGACCAGATGCTCGGATTTGATATGCGACAACTCATGGCCGAGAACGAACATGATTTCGTCCTCTTCGAGAATATCGAGCAGATAGCTGTATATTTTGACGATCGGTTTGTCGGGGCAAGCGGTGTAAGCGTTCAGTTCCGGGGCTGTGCTGACGTAGAACAACGGCTCCGGCACTTCCATAATATCGCACGCTTGTCGAAATATTTTATACAGCGAGGGGAACTGTCTTTCAGTAATGCGCAAATCGCTCCCCAGCATGGAGTATCTTCTAACCATGCTGGTCGGCGTTTCAACAAGCTCAATCAACTTCGGAAGAACGGGGATCTTTTTTAGCGTATCAAGCGTTATTTTATCCAGAGAGTGTTCGTATTCCTTGGTGCTTAGGTCTTTTAAAACAACGCGGTCGTTATCGTTGAAAGCTGACATGTAATGGCTCCTTGGTTTGTGGGTAGAAAAAGGGGGCGTCCCCTTCATGTCGCAGTGTACCACCGGTAATAGCGAAACATGCTTCATAATTATAGTTAACAACACAGATACTCGGCTCTCTCCTCTTCCCCGCCCACCTCGCGAAAGAGAGAGGCGTCAGCAAGCGCATACTCTCTTTCTAACGCATGCCTCGACTTCATCCACTTGCGAGAGGGGGGCCACAAGTCGGAAAAGGGATCCTTTTCCCCGCGCCGCTGCACGAGATGCGAAAAGGGCGGGGTTCAAACCCGCCCTTACGAAATCAGATGTCCGATCTTCCCCATTCCCTCCCAACCCTCCCCCTTGAAGGGAAGGCTTAAAACGGATCCCGGTTATCCGATCACTTCACTGCATCCAGCTTGGCCTGATTGATCTCAACTTTGGCGCTTTCGCGCAAGTTCTGAAGGTACGCATTCAGTGCTTCGCGCCCTTTCATTTCACTGAGTGTTCGCGCGGTTGCCTGCTTTTGAGCATCACTGGGAGTTTCCGGCGGAAGGATTTTTTCAACCCGGTAAACCGTATAGCGCGATTGTCCGACCGCCGCGCCCAGATACGTCGGCAGTTTGCCGCTCTCCAGCCGAAACACTTCCGTTTGTACGTCGGCGGTAAAGCCCGGTTGCTGTTGCTGGCGACCGATAACGACCGGTTTGCTGAATGTCAGCCCTATATCTTTGGCGTTCTTCCCCTGCCGCAGTTGCGCCAGCTTTTCTTCGCCGGCAGCGCGCACCAGTTCAAACGCTTTCCGGTTTCCGAGCAATATCCTGATCTGCGCTTTCACATCGCTAAGCGGTCGTACTGCCATCGGTTTGTAGTCGATAACGCGCGCCGAGATAATGGTGTCAGAACCGAATTCGATCGCATCAGTGTTCTGGCGATCGCGCAACGAATCAGGAGAAAACACCGCCTCGGCCAGTTTTTGGTTGCCGTCGGCCAGTTGCGCCACTTGCGCACGCGTCAGGAATTCGGCTTTGCTGATCGGGATTTCCAGTTTCTTCGACAAGTCTTCAAACGAGTCGGTCTGCGCGTGTACCAGATTCATGAAGTCAGCAGCTTTTTCGGCATAAGCAGTGCTTGCCCCGTTCTGCTTGAGATCATCCTCCACTTTGCTCTTGACTTCGTCAAACGGTGGTTGTCGGGTTGGGTGGATCGTCACTTTAATGATGTGATAACCGAAGTCGGTTTCTACCGGGCCGACGATGCCGTTTTCTTTGGCGTCAAAGACGGCTTTCTCGAACGGTTTGACGAAGCTGCCCGCAACGACTTTCCCAAGTTCCCCACCCTGCGCCGCCGATCCAGGGTCTTGCGAAAACTCTTTCGCCAGCGCCGCGAATTTATCCGGCGCCGCCTTGACCTTACTCAGAATATCTTCGGCCTTTTTACGCGCTTCCGCTTTCTTCGCGTCGGTAGCGTTTTTGGCAACGGCGATCAGGATATGCGCTGCGTCACGGGTTTCCGGCTGTTCATAGCGTTTTTTGTCGCGCTCATAGGCTTCATGAAGTTGTGCTTCCGTCACGGCGATTTTGGCGAGCAGCGCCGCCTTGCTGAGTTTCACATATTCGACGGAAACGGTTTCCGGGCTTTGAAACGCTTGCGGGTTTTGTGTGTAATAAGCTTCGATTTCGTCGTCGCTGATTTTGACCTGTTTCACAAAATCAGCCGTTTCCAAACTTGCCATCGCTACTTCACGCTTTTCGCCGGCCAGTGCGTAATAACGTGCTGCGGTCGAGGCCGCGCTGAATTCGCTCGTCTGCACGGCTTCGGTTAACGGCGCTTTCAGATATTCCGTACGCACCATGTGCTCGAACATCGCCGGCGTCATCGGCGAGCTCTGCTGAAGCAGCACCCGCCGGTAGAGGTCAGGGGAAAACTTGCCGTCTTCCTGGAACGCTGAGATGCCGTTGATCGCATCGACCACCTTTTGATCGCTGACGCGGAAATAATCGTCGTTCGCCTTCTTCAGCAAAAGGTTTTCGGTAATCATCTGGTTCAGCACCGAGAAACGCTCTTCCGGCGTATTGAATGTCGCCGGGTCATAGCGCTCGCCCATTTGCTGCCGCGCCTGCTCTTGCCGCTCACGCAGCTTTGCCTCGAATGCCTGTGGCGATATCCGGAGGTCGCCGATTTTGGCGATGTCGCCGCCAGCGCCAACATCGCGAAAGTAATAGTCAACCCCGAAGAATACAAACGGGATGATGATGATCACCATCACGATCTGGGCGACACGTCTGTTGCGTCCTATAAAATTAAACATGGTCGGGTTGTTCCATTTTTATTGCGGTCATGGCGTCAGAGCGCCGACGGTATTCGTCATAAGGCTGGCGGCACTCCCTGAAATTCCAAAGGCAGAAGTTTACCAGATCGCCGTTGCTTCCAAACGACCCTGGCGCACCCCGCCGAATGCCGCGCCCCGCCTTTCCTCTCGCCTTGTGGGAGAGGAACGGGAGAAGGTGAAAAGGTATGCTTTGGGTCAAAAACGCTCCAACACCGTGTCTTCTCATGCCCGAAAAAAAAGACGAACCTCGGTTCGTCTTTTTTTTTTTCTGGCGGAGCGGACGGGGCTCGAACCCGCGACCCCCGGCGTGACAGGCCGGTATTCTAACCAACTGAACTACCGCTCCAGAATTCCTGGTTTTCCGTTTGGGCGCCCGCCTCTTGGCCTGATGCGTCTGGTGGGTGCTGAGAGGCTCGAACTCCCGACATTCGCCTTGTAAGGGCGACGCTCTACCAACTGAGCTAAGCACCCTCGCATC
>WQUA01000023.1 GCA_009786025.1 Pseudomonadota bacterium
GCAGATTTACTATGGCAAAAATCTGGCCGATATCACCCCGGCGGAAGCCGCGATGCTGGCGGGGCTGCCGGCGGCTCCCTCCAAATACAACCCGCTGGTCAATCCACAGCTCGCCAAATGGCGGCAGGCTTATGTGCTACGCCGAATGCATGAACTGAAATATCTGGACGATAAAGCGTTCAACATTGCCAAAAACGAGCCTTTGAACGTCCGCCAGAGTCTCCTGAGCTCCCGCGAACGTTCGGGGCAGCATGCCGAATACATTGCCGAAATGGCGCGCCAGAAAGCTTTCGAAGTTTACGGCAAAGATGCTTATACCCGCGGCCTGACCGTCTGGACCACAGTTTCGGCGGAAATGCAGGAGGCTGCCTACCGTTCCGTCCGTCAGGGTGTGATGGACTATGACCGCCGTCATGGCTACCGAGGTCCGGAAGGCTATGTCCAGCTACCCGATCCCTTCGCTGAAGACGACCCGGATATTATCGAGCAGGCGTTTCGAGACCTTACCGACCACGACAATCTGCTCGCAGCCATCGTCCTTGACGCCAGCGCCGAGCAGATTCGCGTGCTGATTTCCAACGGCGTCATCGCCAAGATCGCTGGCGCCGGACTGCGTTTCGCCCAGGCCTCATTGCCACCGAAAGCGCCGGCCGGCATCCGGCTACGGCGCGGCGCGGTTGTTCGCGTCGTTCAAGACAAAGACCAGTGGGCGATCAGCCAGCTGCCGCAGGTTGAATCCTCATTCATTGCGCTTCACCCGCGAAACGGCTCAGTGCTGGCGTTGGTTGGCGGCTTCGATTTTGAGCGTAACCAATTCAACCATGCTACCCAAGCCATGCGCCAGCCGGGATCGTCGTTCAAACCGTTTATCTACTCGGCGGCGCTGGAAAAGGGATTTTCGCCAGCAACCATCGTCAACGACGGCCCGTTCTTCGTTCCTGCCGAAGAAGCCGGCGGCCAGGACTGGGAACCGAAAAACTACGGCGGCGAATATGAAGGCCCGATGCCGATACGCACAGCGTTGGCCAAGTCGAAGAACCTGGTCACCGTCCGCGTGCTGCAAGCAATCACTCCACAATACGCTCAGGACTACATCACCAAATTCGGGTTTTCAGCCAAGCAACACCCCCCCTATCTGACGATGGCGCTGGGCGCCGGTTCGGCAACGCCAATGCAAATGGCCACCGCTTACGCCGTTTTTGCCAATGGCGGTTTCCGCATCGACCCCTATTTCATTGATCGCATCACCGACGCCCGCGGCAACACGCTTTACACCCGCCCCGAGTTACCGGAAAGCGAAACCCGACAGGTGGCTATTGACCCTCGCAATGCTTTTATTATGACCACGATGCTGCGCGATGTCGTCGCTCGCGGCACCGCCGTTCGGGCGATGACACTGAAGCGCCACGACCTCGCCGGTAAAACCGGCACTACCAACGATTCCGTCGATGCCTGGTTCTGTGGTTTCAATGCCAATCTGGTCGGCGTCGCCTGGATCGGATTCGACCAACCCAAATCACTGGGCAACCGCGAATCCGGCGCAGTAGCGGCATTGCCGATCTGGATTTCATTCATGCAGACCGCGCTCAAGAATATGCCGGAGACGCCGCTCGAACCGCCGCCACATGTTGTCTCCGTTCATATCGACCCTGAAACCGGGCAACGCAGCGATAAGAACTCTGCTACAGAATGGTTCTACAGCGAATTCCAGCCGGAAGAAACCCCGCCGCCGGAAAACAAGCGCTCGCTCGAACGGATTTTCTAACCAATAGCGCGCCCGATGGTACACTACACCCGTTCAGGCCGATCAAGGCAGGAAACCAGAGCGGAACAGCAACAACGCACCCGGATCGCCCAAACCGCTGCCGTGCTGATCCTCGAACACGGGCTCACCGACTGGCGCGACGCCAAGCGCAAAGCTGCCCGCCAATTGTTGTTGCCGGAAAACAGCGCGCTGCCCGGTAACGATGAAATCGAAGCCGCGCTCTTTGAACACCAGTCATTGTTCGGCGGCGACGCTCATGTTTCACAACTGCGTACCCGCCGACTTCAGGCGCTGGTCTGGATGAATCGCCTCGCCGCTTTCTCGCCAAGACTTTACGGCGCACTCGCTGAAGGCTGGGGCGGCGAACACCAGGACATCCGCCTCGAATTGATCGCCGAAGATTCCAAAGCAGTGGAACTGCGATTGATTGATGAAAGCATTCGCTATCAGCCCCTTGCCGCTGCCGCTTCTGTCAATTCTGTCAAAAGCGCCGGCGCCACCCAAAGCGTTATGCTGCGAGCCGACGATGGCGCCAGTGAAGTCCTGCTGCGTATCGACACGCCGATCGCCCGGCAACAGCGCGGTAAACCGCCGCACCGCACGCTGGATCGTACGGCATTAAAAGCACTGCTGGAGTCTGATACCAGGGATTAGGGATCAAGAAGACGTTATTGCGAGCGGCCTTTAGCCGCGAGCGAAGCGTGGCGGGAAGCAATCCAGAAAAAATCTAAACCGCAAAGAACGCAAAAGAAAAACCATCTGCACAAAGCGTAGCGCATAAGTTGAACAGGCTGCGAGAAAGGTTCTTTGAAGCCCGCCCCTTTAAGGGTTTTGCCCACCACTCCTCCAGTGGCGCCTTCCTCGATCAAAATCGTTTCGGGGGCAAGCTCTTTCAAAGGGAGTTCTCCCTCTTCGCGGTTTTGCACCTTCGCGTAAGAATTTTTTTCTTTGTGTTCTTTGCAATTAGACCCGACCCCTGACCTCTGACAACCACTCCGCCGCCGTCAACGCAAAATACGTCAGGATCGCATCAGCACCCGCCCGTTTCATCGACAACAACGCTTCCAGCACACACGCCCGTTCATCGAGCCAGCCGTTCTGTGCTGCCGCCTTGAGCATCGTGTATTCGCCGGAGACCTGATACACCGCCGTCGGCACACCGAATGTCTCCTTGACCCGGCGCACAATATCGAGATACGGCAGGCCGGGTTTGACCATCACCATGTCGGCGCCTTCTTTCAAGTCCGCATAGACTTCCCAAAGCGCTTCGTCGCTGTTGCCCGGATCCATCTGATAGGTGTATTTGTTGCCGCCGCCAAGATTGCCAGCGGAACCCACAGCATCGCGGAACGGTCCGTAGAAATTCGAAGCGTATTTAGCCGAATAGGCCATGATCCGCGTATGGATCCGCTTTCGCGCATCGAGCGCATTGCGGATCGCGCCGATCCGACCGTCCATCATGTCAGACGGCGCCACGATGTCGGCGCCGGCCTCAGCGTGGCACAGCGCCTGTTTGACCAGCACTTCGATAGTCTCATCGTTCATCACATAACCGGTAGCATCGAGCAAACCGTCCTGACCGTGGCTGGTGTAAGGGTCGAGCGCCACATCGGTCATCACTCCCAGCATCGGAAATTCTTTTTTGAGGCGACGCACCGTCTCCGGCACCAGGCCGTCCGGATTCCACGCTTCGCGAGCGGTTTCGTCCTTGAGGCCAGCGTCGATCACCGGAAATAACGCCATCACCGGCACGCCCACTCGCACGCAACGTTCTGCCTCTTTCAGCAACAGATCAATACTTTTACGCGACACCCCCGGCAGCGAAAGCACCGCTTCCTCGCGCTTCTCACCCACCAGCACGAACACCGGATAAATGAAGTCGTTCGGGCTTAGCGAGTACTCACGCACGAGGTTTCGCGAAAAAGCGTCGCGACGCAAACGACGGGGGCGGCGGATCGGAAATTTTCCGGCAAACGCAAAAGTCATGAGGTACTCCGGCAAAAAACAAGGAAAAGTAAATGCTAACCGTCGAAACTGCCATTGGCAATCGTCGGTGTAAACCTGTGTAAAATTCTCAACTTTTTCTGGAACTTTCTCGAAACTCTTTTATCATACGAAGAGACGGTAACGTCTCCCGCTTTCCTCCCTGAGCGGGCGGCCTGCTCTTCCCCCACGGTAGAACAGGCTAGGCCCCGGATCACTCCCCTTGGTGCCGGGGCCTTTCTTTATCTGACACTTCTGAAATTCACTAATCGCTGCTGTGATTTATGACCGCTTATCACTTCCGGCGCAGCACGAATCCAAAAACACCGTTTGCATCTTCGCTTTGCGCCAATAATGTATTGCCGGTCTGCTTCGCGAACAATTGAAAATCACCGACGCTGCCGGAATCCGTCGCCGTAATACGCAATGTCTGCCCGGAAACCATCTCGCTCAACGCTTTTTTAGCGCGCAGAATCGGTAGCGGACACTTCAAACCGCAAGCATCAAGTTCCCGGTCGACAGGTATTCCAAACGCGGACATTCCAGGCGCTGAATGTGATAGTTTCATTGAGAAACAAGAGCGCTGGCGCGAATGCGCTCGACCAATGCCGTCGTTGATCGTTGAAAGCGGAAGGGAATAGCAACGAAACGGCCTCCATGCGCGATGACCTCGGCAGCGCCCGCCGTCGTCTCTGCCGAATAATCGCCGCCTTTGACCAGCACATCCGGCATCGTCTCGATAATCAGGGCTCGCGGTGTGTCGTCGTCAAACGGCACCACCAGATCGACGCATGCCAGCGCCGCCAACACTGCCATCCGGTCCTCCAACGTATTGAGCGGCCGGTCACTGCCCTTGTTCAAGCGGCGCACCGATGCGTCACTGTTGACCGCCACCACCAGCGCCGCGCCCAGTTGCCGCGCCTGCTCCAGATACGTCACATGGCCGCGATGCAACACATCAAACACGCCGTTGGTAAACACCAGCGGTCGCGGCAATTGCGCAACGCGTACCGACACTTCACCAGCCTCAACCATCTTGGCTGGATAACGCGGCGCAGGCAAATCAACCATCAGCCGTTATACTCGAAAATGCGAACGACTTGCTTGACGCCGCTGGTCTTGCGCGCAATCTCGGTCGCCTGCTCGCCTTCCTCTCTTTTGACGATACCCATCAGATAGACGATGCCGCGCTCAGTCACTACCTTGACGTGCGTTGGCGAAAAGTCGCTATCGACAAACCGTGTTTTCACTTTCGACGTGATAAAACTGTCGTTGGCGCGCGACGATAATTCAGATAATTGCCCAACCAACAACTCGTTCTGAACCGCGCGCACGCGGTCTTCTTTCGCGGCGATTCGGCCAGCGCCTTCCTTGGTCGCCACATCAGGCACCTCGCCGGTCAGCAGAATAATGCCGTTGTAGCTGGCTACGCCGACATGAACCTTGTCGCCATATTGCTCGTTAATCTTGAACATGATCGACGAGCTCATCGTCGCGTCGTCAAGCACGGAGCCGGTCGTCCGCCGGTCAGTCGCCACCACCACGCCGGTTGTCGCCACTCCGGCTACTAATACCGGCGCACAACCCGACATCAACACCGCGATCGACGCCAGCGCTGTTAACGCTACCAACGACATGACCCACTGTCGGGGCTGTGAAATTTTTTTCATCATCCTTCTTCTCCAAGTAAACGAACATCAATGGCATCACACAAACAATGCAGAATGAGCAGATGCACTTCCTGAATCCGTGCCGTCCGCGTATGCGGCACACACAGATGCACATCCTCCGCCGATAACATCTCGCCAATCGCGCCACCGCCCTTGCCGGTCAACGCCACGATGCGCATCTCGCGTTCCTGCGCAGCGACAATCGCCCGGATCACGTTACCGGAATTGCCGGAAGTTGACAACACCAACAACACATCACCGCGAACGCCAAACGCCCGTACCTGTTTTTCAAAAACGGCGTCAAACGCATAATCGTTACCGACCGCCGTCAGAATCGACGTGTCAGTCGTCAACGCGAGCGCCCGCAATTCCGGCCGTTCGCGCTCGAAACGCCCCACCAGTTCAGCGGCAAAATGCTGCGCATCGGCGGCGGAGCCACCATTGCCACAGGCCAGGATTTTGCCGTCGGCTAACAGGCATTCCGTCATCAACTGGCCAGCGCGCGCAATGTCCGGTGCCAGCAGTGCCGCTGCGCTCTGCTTTAAGCGGGCGCTGTCCAGAAAATGATCAACGATCCTCTGCTCGAAATTCGTGCTTTCCGTCATTGCTTACTTTCTTAAGCCATTTCCCCGAAGCAGATAGGTTAATGCGAAGCGTGCAAAATGTCACGCTGCCAATGTAACCGCTCTCCGTCGAGCGTCTCCAGCAGAACAGCGTCGAAGCGACACGGCGGCTCCTGCCCCAGCTCCGCCAGATAGCGCTCCGCCGCCCGCCACAACCGCTGCTGCTTTTGCGTGGAAATGCTGGCCGCCGCGCCGCCGAACGCCGACGAACCACGCAACCTGACCTCAACAAACACCAGCGCATCGCCATCGCGCGCGATGATGTCGATTTCCCCGTAGCGATTTCTCACATTGCGCGCCACGACAACCAGCCCCTGTTGCGCCAGAAAAGTTGCCGCCAGCGTTTCCGCGTCCTGCCCCCGCTTCTGGTCAGCAAGTGCGCGCGTTCGCGTTCCTTCGTTTCGCGTTCTTCCACTCATGGCGACGGAGCTTCCGTCGTTCCAGCCGGTTGCAAGCGGCCATCTATAAACGCTGCCAATTGTCCAGCGCGCGTCAGCCCTTCTTTGCGGCTGAAGCGAATATTGCCGGTCGCACCTTCAAGCTCCAGCATCTCCGGCGGGCCGTTCACAAACGCCGCCGCCGTCTGAAAAGCGTCGTACCCCAGCGCATACAACCGCGCCATCGCCGGCGATGCCGGTAGCGTCGGCAACGCCTTGAAACGCGCCGCAGAGGGCGTCACCAGCCAAGGAATCTCGACGACCCGCAAGCGATCAAACGCCGCCGCTTCAAACTGCTCCTGCCGCTGATAAATATGGCCGCTGGCGTACGTCGGCCACGTTTTCGTTTGCGCCCGTGCCAGCGCGGCATCATTGCCTTCAACCGCCAGCAATACCGCCGACGGCGACAGCGCCTCCAGCCGCGCCTTCAACGTCGCCACACCGTCCGCCGAAAATCGCACACGTTCCGGCGCTGTCACACCCAGGCGCAACCATTCGTCGATAAACGCATCGGCAAAGCGTTTCATCAGCGGCGTTTCATTGCTCAACACCACCGGCTTTCCCTCACGCCCCTCAATAAAAATCTCGCGCGCGAGAAAACGTGCGTCGCTTTCCACCGTCAACGTCAGCGGAAACACATTGGGCGGCAGCTTCGCGTCCTCATCCTCGAACTGCGTCAGCGTAATCGTCCAGACCAGCGGCGGCGCCGCCAACAGCGCCTTCAGATCGTCACGTACCAGCGGCCCTATCATCACCGACGCGCCGGCCTCAGCCGCCTGCCGGAAAGCCGCCACCGCCCCACCGTCGTCGTGCTCGATCACCAAACATGACTCCTTCGTCCGCGCCGCCTCGGCGGCAGCCATGAATCCCGCCTTCACCGCTTGCGCCGCACCGCTGTAATCCGACGTTTTGCCAGGCAAAATAAGCGCAATCAAAGGCGTTTTCGCGGACATTTTTGTAACCGCCTCCGGTGATGAAGGGCGCTGCTTGATGAGCGGCACATTTGTCCGCGCGCTTTCTCGTCCTTTGCCGCCACGCGCCGCTTCCACGGCTTCAAGTTGCTCCTGCACCGTCGGTTGCGGCGCAGTCCATCCCTTGTCGCCGGAAGGCGACGTTTGCGCCGCCGACGGCGCGATAAAAAGAAACAACACAGAAAACAACGCTAGAATGGCGCTTACCGCCGCCACCCCCATCGCCATCCATTTCCTGCCGTCAAATTCGCGCCAAACTTCTCTCACACCAAGCTCCGTCATGTCCCACGATTCCGCCCCAGCTTCCGATTCTGCGACGCCGGCTCCTTCCTCCGCCGCAACTCCCGCTCGCGTCTTTCGCGCCGAGAAGGGTACATTATATGTGCTCGCCACCCCGCTCGGGAATTTGCGCGACATCACCCTGCGTGCGCTCGACATCCTGGGTTCTGCCGACCACATCCTCGCCGAAGACACCCGAGTCTCCGCCAAACTGCTCGCCCATTACGGCATCAAAGCGCCGCTGCGCGCACTGCACGAACACAACGAACGCAAAAGCGTCGCTTCAGTGATCGAGCTCCTGCAACAAAATCACAGCATCGCCCTCATCAGCGATGCTGGCACCCCCGCCATCAGCGATCCCGGCGCACGGCTGGTCGCCGCCGTGCGCGAAGCCGCGCATCCCGTCGTGCCGATTCCCGGTCCGTGCGCATTGATCGCCGCCATCTCGGCAGCAGGATTGAACGCAGAACATTTTTACTTCGTCGGCTTCCTGCCTACCCCGGCCAAAGCGCGCCGCGTGCAGTTGGAAAAACTATCGGAAACACTGCGCGCGCTCAACGCCGCGCTGGTGCTCTACGAAGCGCCGCACCGCATCCGCCATACCCTCAGCGATCTCGCACAAGCCTTTCAAGAACCGCGCGACCTCATCATCGCCCGTGAACTGACCAAAACCTTTGAAACCATCCAGCGTATCCCGCTCGCCGAAGCCGTTGCCTGGCTCGACGCGCATCCCGACACCGAACGCGGCGAACTTGTCCTCATCGTCGATACCCCTGCGGCAGAACAACAAAACACCGCGCCGCGCGACACCAGCGCCGACGACGCAATACTGAACCGCTGGCTGCCGGCACTGCTCGAAGAACTGCCGCCCGCCCGCGCCGCCCGTGTTGCTGCGTTAGCAACAGGACTTCCGCGCGGAGTGATTTACGACAGGATTAAAGTTCGGCAAATGTAAGCGCCTACCAGCGTTTTACCGGTTCCAATGTACGAAAACGTGCCTAAAAAGCGCTGTTGCGTAAAGATTGAGCGAAAAGGCGTTCTTTTCGTCTTTGCATGGTGTTAACATAACCGGAGTTTCTCCCGTCGCCCGTTAATTCAAGGCACAGAAAAGAGAAAGCCCGGCAGTTTTCACTTCCGGGCGGATACGTAAAGTCTTTCGACTTCACTTATTGTAGCAACGGCTCTCACCCCGGATTACCACAACGGAAAAGATTGTAAAGGAGTTTTGTATGAAAAGCAATTTTTTATCGTCCACAAGAGATTCTCTTACCTTCGGCTTCGACATCGGCATCGCTTCGGTCGGCTGGTGCGTGCTGGGCGAGCAGCACATCGTTGATCTTGGGGTGCGTTGTTTTGACAAGGCAGAAACCGCCAAGGAAGGTGAATCGCTCAACCTCGCTCGCCGCACCGCCCGCCTTATGCGGCGGCGTTTGCGTCGCCGCGCATGGCGGTTGGTCAAACTGGTGCGTCTGTTGAAACGCGAAGGAGTGATCGACAGCATCCAATCCCTGCGCCAACCTTCCGCAAAATCACCCTGGCAGCTTCGCGTAGAGGGGCTGGATCGAAAACTCGCCCCGGAAGAATGGGCGCGTGTTCTCTATCACCTCTGCAAACATCGTGGCTTTTACTGGATCAGCCGCGCGGAAGAAAAGAAGGCCGAAGCAGACAGCGCGGGGGAAGGCGGCAAGGTCAAGAAGGGTCTGCAAGATACCAAGCGGCGCATGAATGAAAACAACTACCGAAGCGCTGCCGAGATGGTGTTGAAGGAATTTCCCGATGCGCAGCGCAACAAGCAGGGTGAATACACCAAGGCGCTTTCCCGCCTGCTGCTTGGCCAAGAGCTTGTCTTGTTGTTCGAGCGGCAGCGTGAGCACGGCAATCCTCACGCAACGCCTGATCTTGAAATGCGCATCGCCGGAAACGGCGACCGCAAAAGTGGTCTGTTCTGGGAACAGAAACCGCCGCTGTCCGGAAATGACCTGCTGAAGAAGCTGGGACGCTGCACTTTCGAGAAAAGCGAATACCGCGCGCCCAAAGCCAGCTTTACCGCTGAGCGTCATGTCTGGCTCACACGGCTGACCAATCTGCGCGTCGTCGTTGATGGAAATGCTCGTCCGCTCAATGAAGCCGAGCGCAGTGTTGCGCTGCCTCTACCCTACAATCAAGCCAGTGACCTTACCTACAAGCAATTGAAAAATGCCCTGATCAAGGCCGGCTTATTGCCAGAGGATGTCAAATTTTCCGGGCTGACTTATCCGACGCAGCAAACCGGCGATAAAGCTAAAGACCCGGAGTCCGAGCGGCTGATCAAACTACCGGCCTGGCAAGCATTACGTAAAACTCTCAAAGACAAAGGACTTGAAACCGAATGGCAGAGCATCGCCGGAGCCGCAACCGGAGGACACCCCGAGCAGCTCGACCAGATTGCCTGGGTGCTGAGCGTTTACAAGGATGGCGCTGAGGTAGAGCAAGAGCTGCGCAAGCTTTCCCTGCCGGGCGGAGAGAAAATGATCGAGGCTCTCAGCGAGATCAGCTTCGACAAATTCCACAACTTGTCCCTCAAGGCACTCCGCAAAATCGTCCCGCATATGGAAACCGGACTGCGCTACGACGAGGCATGTGAAAAAGCCGGGTACCACCACAGCCAGTTGTTCAAAGCCGGAGAAGGCCAGCAGAAATACCTGCCGCCTTTTTATTCCGGACGAGACAAAGATGGCCGTATGGTGTTCAATGATGAAGAGGATATTCCGCGTAACCCAGTGGTACTGCGCGCGCTCAATCAGGCGCGCAAAGTGTTGAATGCATTGGTAAGCCGTTATGGATCGCCTGCCGCCGTGCATATTGAAATGGCGCGGGATTTGTCGAAACCACTTAATGGGCACTTCACGGAAAATGGTCGTTACATTGAAGGTCGACGTGATATTGAAAAAGCACAAAAAGAATTTCAAAGCGAAAATCAGAAAAACAAAGACGAGTTCGTAAAACTCTTCGAGTTTGAACCAAAGAGCCGAGAGTTCGAGAAGTATCGACTTTACAACGAGCAACATGCGCAATGTGCCTACTGCCAACAACCGCTTGCGCAAAACGGCGTTGTACACAAGATTTTTAAGGCTGGCGAAGCGGAAATTGACCACGTCCTACCTTACTCGCGCAGTTTCGATAACAGCAAAAACAATCGCGTGCTGGTACATGCGGAATGTAACCGTAACAAAGGCAACCGTACACCCTATGAATATCTGACTTCATTTGCAGGAGGCGAAAACGGAGAGCGTTGGCGCAGTTTCGCTGCCTGGGTTGAAGGCAATAAGTCTTATCGGCTTGCCAAGCGCAGCCGTTTGTTGCGTAAAAATTTCGGCGAGAAAGAAGCCGGGGAATTCAAAGACCGCAATCTCAACGATACGCGCTACATCTGCAAATTCTTCAAGAACTACGTCGAGCGTCATCTGCAACTGGCCGAAGGCAGCGACAGTCAGCGTTGCGTCGTGCTCAGCGGACAACTCACGGCCTTTTTGCGTGCCCGCTGGGGGTTGGCCAAGGTGCGCAGCGACAGCGACCGTCATCACGCGCTCGACGCCGCCGTCGTTGCCGCATGCAGTCATGCCCTCGTCAAACGCCTGTCCGACTATTCTCGGCGCAAGGAATTGGAACAAGCCCGGAATGTCGTTGATGCGGAAACTGGAGAAATTATTGACCCGGCACTGTTGTCAAAATTGGAGCAGCATTTTCCTAAGCCTTGGGAATATTTCCGGGAAGAGCTTCTGCTGCGACTGAATACAGACGACCTCGCTTTGCTTAAAAGCCGGGTAGAACATTACGGCTATCCGCCGGAAGTCTTGGAAAATCTGCGCCCCCTGTTCGTTTCCCGTGCACCGCAACGCCGTAATAGTGGTGCCGCGCACGAGGAAACCATCTACGCAAAACCGCGACTTGCCCACAAACTCAAGGTGGAAGAAAAAACCAAGCAAGGAGAATCACGCCGAGCAGCTACTCCACAAGAACTGGAGAGTATGGTTATTGAACGGGTTGGAGTATTCGACACGACAGGCCAAGGAGAAAAGAAAAAATATCGGCTTACGGTTGATCGACTGAAAGATATTGTTGATCTCGAGCGAAACGAAAGAATGGTGCACGCCTTGCATCTCTGGCTTACTGAGCGAGGAGATGATCTCAAGCAACCAGGGACGAAAGCACTTCCGCGTAAACCACAAAAATCCGATCCGGAAAATGGACCGTTTACAGGCCCGGAAATCAAAACTGTTAAGATGAATGGAGGGAAAAAGTCTGGCATTCCGATCCGTGGCGGCATTGCCAAAAACGACACCATGTTGCGTGTGGATGTGTTCAGACATAAAACAGATAAAAAATATCACCTTGTACCCGTATATGTGCACCATACGGTGGCGAAAGAATTTCCAAATCGGGCAGTCGTCGCTTTCAAAGATGAAAGTGAATGGACACTCATTGATGAGGAAAATTTCGATTTTTGTTTTTCTCTTTACCCCAACGATCTGGTCAAAGTCAGCCTGAAAAATGAAATTCGTTCTGGATATTACGCCGGTTGTGATCGTGCTACAGGCGCAATCAACCTATGGGCGCATGACAGAAGCCAAGCTATCGGCAAGGATGGATTGATTCGAGGCATCGGCGTCAAAACAGCCTTGTGCATAGAAAAATTCCACGTTGACACTTTGGGCAACATCTACCCGGCCCCACCGGAGAAGCGCCGTGGTCTGGCGTAGTGTGATGATCTCCCGCCCGGCGCGTTTGCGGCGGGAGCATTATTCGCTGGCCATCGAGCAGGAAGAAACGGCTTTTATCCCATTTGAGGATATCGCTGTGATTGTCTTGAACCATCGCGAGATCACGCTGACTCATCCATTGCTGTCAGCTTGCGCAGAATATGGCATTGTCCTTTTTTCTACCGGCGACAACCATCAGCCGAACGGCGTATTTCTTCCTTATTTGCAGCACACGCGAACCGCCCGCATGTTGCGCCTGCAACTTGACATCGCCAAACCGGCAGCCAAGCAGGCATGGGCGGCAATCATTCGAAGCAAGATCACCAATCAGGCGCGTTGCCTGACCCTTGCCAAACGCGATGGCGCGAGAAGGTTGGAATCGTATGTGCGCCGTGTACGCTCGGGCGATCCGGAAAACTGTGAAGCGTCGGCGTCGGCACATTACTTTCCGCAGTTGTTCGGCGTCAGTTTTCATCGTAACCAGGAACGCTGGATCAACGCCGCGCTTGATTATGGCTATGCTGTCTTGCGCGGAACGATTGCACGCGGACTGGTTGCGCATGGGCTGCTGCCATCGCTTGGACTGTTTCATGCCAGCGAGCGAAACGCTTTCAACCTCGCTGATGACATCATCGAACCATTCCGCCCCATCGTCGATTTGCATGTCGTCAGCCAGCCGCTCATTGAGGAGCGCGAGTTGCTGCCCGCCGATAAGGTAGCGCTGGTGGCGTTGCTCAATATTGATGTCACCATGCCGCGCGGCGCAACGAGCGTGCTTACCGCGATTGAACAATGCATCGAAAGTTTCGTGCGGTTTTACGAAGGCGCTGCTGTCGAAACGCTGGAACTCCCGCTACTTGCCGGTTTGCGGCAGCACATCCGTGAGCATTGAAACGAGGCGCTACATGCGCATGCTTGTCTTTTTCGACCTTCCCGTCGTCACTCGCGCCGAACGCCGCGCCTATACCGTGTTCCGCCGTTTTCTCATCAACGATGGTTACGACATGCTTCAGTTCTCGGTCTATGCCAGAATTTTAAATGGGCACGATGCGGAAGAAAAACACTATCAGCGTTTGTCGGCAAACCTTCCTCCTGAAGGTTCCATCCGGGTTTTAACCGTTACGGAAAAGCAATACGCAGGCATGAAGTTGCTGGTCGGCCTGCCGCTTTTTCAGGAAAAAAAGGTCAATTCCCAGCAAATGCTTCTCTTCTGAAGCGCGTTTTTAAAAGGAAAACCCCCCGCCAACCCAAGCTGGACGGGGGATTTCTTCAGGCTAATTGTAGCAATCCGGGGTGAGAGAGGGAGCTACAACCGGTTATCTGAGTTGCTACCACAAGATATAATTGTAGCAATCCGGGGTGAGAGAGGGAGCTACAACACGTTTCCAGACTCTGTCGTAACAATAAACATTGTAGCAATCCGGGGTGAGAGAGGGAGCTACAACTGTTCTACGCGTCGTAGCTGCTGAGTATGCATTGTAGCAATCCGGGG
Source organism: Pseudomonadota bacterium (assembly GCA_009786025.1). GTDB lineage: Bacteria > Pseudomonadota > Gammaproteobacteria > Burkholderiales > Casimicrobiaceae > UBA931. The sequence continues at coordinate 13,960 of WQUA01000023.1, forward strand.
TGAGAGAGGGAGCTACAACGCTTGCGATCTATCACACACTGAAACAACAATTGTAGCAATCCGGGGTGAGAGAGGGAGCTACAACGGAAAAGTTGAGCGCCTGACGTTAACAGCGATTGTAGCAATCCGGGGTGAGAGAGGGAGCTACAACGGTCGGCCACGTCAGCCGCGAAGTCGGGAGATTGTAGCAATCCGGGGTGAGAGAGGGAGCTACAACTTGAAGATTGTTGTAGAGCATGTCCAAACGATTGTAGCAATCCGGGGTGAGAGAGGGAGCTACAACTTCAACGATTGGCTTGAGTTCGCAAAAGTGATTGTAGCAATCCGGGGTGAGAGAGGGAGCTACAACCCGAGTAACACGCGCATGTCGGCAGCGATGATTGTAGCAATCCGGGGTGAGAGAGGGAGCTACAACCCGAAGACGAAAGGATCATCATGAGGATCAATTGTAGCAATCCGGGGTGAGAGAGGGAGCTACAACCATTTTTTTAGACACAACGATGTCGCCGACATTGTAGCAATCCGGGGTGAGAGAGGGAGCTACAACCCCGTGGCTTTCGGCGGCTAATTGATAGGTATTGTAGCAATCCGGGGTGAGAGAGGGAGCTACAACTTCAACGCTCAAACACGCTTGAGACATGTCATTGTAGCAATCCGGGGTGAGAGAGGGAGCTACAACGAAGAAACCTGTGGGGCGAAAAGCGCCAGCATTGTAGCAATCCGGGGTGAGAGAGGGAGCTACAACCCTAGATGCTCTATCTGTCTAACAGAATCAATTGTAGCAATCCGGGGTGAGAGAGGGAGCTACAACTGATCGTTGTTTATAGACCCAAGAGATATAATTGTAGCAATCCGGGGTGAGAGAGGGAGCTACAACTGATGGAACGGTTGAAAAAGAAACTTTAATATTGTAGCAATCCGGGGTGAGAGAGGGAGCTACAACATAAAAAATTGCGCGACGACTTTATTTCCTATTGTAGCAATCCGGGGTGAGAGAGGGAGCTACAACTGCCAAAGATGTTGAGAGCTATTGCATTGGATTGTAGCAATCCGGGGTGAGAGAGGGAGCTACAACGTTTCGGGAAGAATGCACGATTCTGGCGGGATTGTAGCAATCCGGGGTGAGAGAGGGAGCTACAACACTCATAGTCGCGTACCGTCCCTGCTAAAAATTGTAGCAATCCGGGGTGAGAGAGGGAGCTACAACAGCAGGGAAATGAACACGCCCTCGGCGTCGATTGTAGCAATCCGGAGTGAGAGAGAACTACAACGCGCCGCCAACAACGTAGTGACAACTCACGATTGAGCAACCTCTTCCGCCGGTTCAACATCAAACGGTGTCTTGAATATCAGCGAAGGCAGCGCCGTAGTCAGTACCGCATAGAGCAACAAACCGCCGAACAGCGCGTTGGTGATGCCGAAGCGTTCGTGCAAGATGCTCGCCAGCACCAGCGTAAAGACCAGTGTCGGAGCCAACGCCACTGAAATGCGCAGGCTGGCGGCAGTGCTTTCGCCGAACAGTCGGCGCTCGACCCAGCCCAGGGCGATGCGCAGCGGCAACATAACTATGGTCAGCGCCAGACCGATGCCCAACGCCGTCAGGCTCAAGGCGTCGGGGTGCACTTCAAGCCCAGCGCTGAAGAAATAAAGCGGCACGAAAAACGATGCGAACAGCCGTAGCGCGTGCATGTTGTCGTGCGAGGATAAACGCGGCATTCGCTTTTGCAGCAGACGCGCTATCAGTCCGACGATGAACGCGCCCACCAGGTAATACACGCCCAGTTCGTAGCTGACATAAGCGGCGATAACGCCCGCCACCACCAGCAGTGAAAATTCCGATCCTGGCGCATACGGCGCGATCCAGCGGTTTACCGCGATGAAAAAGAACGGCAACGCCACCACCATAGCTACCAGGGCGATGCCCGAAAGCGCCATATTCAGCGGATCATCGGCCTTGACCAGCACGAACAGCAGCGCCAACGCCAGCAGTTCTCCGGCGATGGCTTTGCTGGTGACCCAGAAGCGTTCGTTATCGTCCAGGCCCAGTCGCCCCAGTGTTTCGACGATGAACCCGGTGGAGGGCGTGAGCAGCGCCAACGCCAACAATCCTGCCGCCTGCCATTGCAAATCGGTGTAGTGCCACGCCAACCATCCCACTACCATGAGCATGATCACGCGCACGATCAAGTGCATCACCAGCGGCCACCGCCCGCGCTTGAGCGACGCCAGATCGACTTCCATTCCGGCGAACAGAAACAACGACGCAATTCCCAGCGTCGCCAGCGTCATCAGCAACGAATCGTGGAGTATCTCGCCGGAAACCAGCATTGCCAAAACACCCAGCGCGAGGCAGGTCAACGGCGCAGGAATTTTCCAACGCTGCAAAGCGCGCGGCACAACCAGCAACACAAAAATCAGCAGCAGATAGATCAGTTCCCGGCTCATGGCGTCAGAAGTTCATTGGTTAGGGATTATTTCGCTTTGCTACGCGCAGAATGATGGGAGGAGTTTAGCAAAGGTTTCCTAACGGTCAGGGCGTTTTCGATTGGCTTGCATATTTTTTTGCGTTGCCGCCCCCATCCCCTTCCTCCGCACGCGGGGGAAGGAGCTTCATCGCACGTGATCAACCTTTCCTGCCGCAGACCTCTTCTCGCACGCAGTGCGGCTCCATTCCCTCCCCCGCACGCGGGGGAGGGTTAGGGTGGGGGAGTGCCGGTGTAGTAAAGCGCACGACAGAGCCAAAACTGTTTGGGCTTTCCTCAGTTCTGGCTGAAAGCACGTTGCCGCTAATGGTTATCTTTCAAAAAGCAGCGTGGACAAGTACCGCTCGCCGGTGTCGGGGAGAATCGTCACGATGGTTTTCCCTTTGTTTTCCGGGCGCGAGGCAAGTTGAACCGCCGCCCACAGCGCCGCGCCGGAGGAGATGCCGACGAGCAGCCCTTCTGTGCTTGCGACATCGCGCCCGGCCTGGAAGGCGTCTTCGACTTTCACGGTGATTATTTCGTCGTAAATCTTCGTATTCAATGTTTCCGGCACGAAGCCGGCGCCGAGTCCCTGAATCTTGTGGGGGCCGGCGCGCCCTTCCGACAATATGGGCGAATCGAACGGCTCAACTGCAACGACTTTCACTCCGGAATTTCTGGATTTGAGGTATTCGCCCGCGCCGGTGATGGTGCCACCGGTGCCAATGCCCGCTACAAGGATATCGACTTTGCCGCCGGTGTCTTCCCAGATTTCGGGGCCGGTCGTTTCTTTATGGATTCGCGGGTTGGCGAGATTGGCGAACTGTCCGGGAATGAACGAGTTTGGAATTTCGGCGGCCAGTTCTTCCGCTTTGGCGATCGCGCCTTTCATTCCCTTTGCGCCCTCGGTCAACACCAGTTCCGCGCCGTAGGCCACCAACAGCTTGCGGCGCTCGATGCTCATCGTTTCCGGCATGGTGAGGATGATGCGGTATCCCCGTGCCGCCGCAACGGATGCCAGTCCGATGCCGGTATTGCCGCTGGTCGGTTCGATAATGACGGAGCCGGGTTTTAATTTCCCACTTTTTTCCGCTTCGTTGATCATAGCCAGGGCGATACGGTCTTTGACACTGCCGGCCGGGTTAAAGTATTCCAGCTTGCCAATGACGACCGCTTCCAGTTTCAGTTTTTTTGCGTATCCGTTCAGGCGAAGTAACGGGGTTTTTCCGATAAGCTCGGTTAAGCTATTGGCGATTCTTGACATTTCGGGGTCTCCTGTTTAAAATTGACTAAACATATCGTTATAGTATGTTTTATTTTTCAGCATGTCAACACCTGCGGAGAAGGATGTGGCTAAAATGACGCCGGAAACGGCCTGTATTCACGCCGTGCGCGACGCGACCCATTCCACCGGCGCGGTGGGGGTTCCCATTTATCAGTCGGCCACGTTTGCCCATCCAGGCGTCGGGCAAAGCACGGGGTACGATTATTCGCGGGCGCAAAATCCGACGCGGGAACACGTCGAAAAGCTGCTCGCCGCGCTTGAGGGTGGCGCAGAAGCGCTGGCTTTTTCGTCCGGGATGGCGGCGATAGCAACCCTGCTGGAGCTGTTGTCGCCCGGCGATGAATTGATCGCCACCGACGATTTGTACGGAGGCTCAGTCCGGCTGTTCAATAACGTCTCTGCGAAAAACGGGGTAATCGTGCGCTATGTCGATACGTCCGATCCGGCGGCAGTCAGCACGGCGATCACCGACAAAACCAAAGCCGTCTTTGTCGAAAGCCCCACCAACCCCATGATGAAGGTGAGCGACCTGGCCGCGATCAAGAAAACGATCGGAAACAAACAAATTCTTTTGATCGCGGACAACACTTTTCTGACGCCGTATTTCTGCAACCCGCTCGCGCTCGGCGCGGATATCGTGGTTCACAGCGCCACGAAATATCTTTCGGGGCACAATGACACGCTGGCGGGTTTCGTCGTCGTCCGCTCGCCCGAGATCGCCGAGAAACTTCGCCTTCTTCAAAAAACCATCGGCGCCGTGTTATCGCCGTTTGACGCCTTTCTCGTCACACGCGGAATCAAAACGCTCGCCATCCGCATGGAAAAAGCGCAAGAGAATGCGCTCAAGGTCGCGCACTGGCTCAGGAAACAAGCAAAGGTAACGGCGGTCCATTATGTCGGGCTGCCCGATCATCCGGCGTATGAGTTGTCGCGGCGACAAGCGCGCGGCTTCGGCTCAATGATCAGTTTTTCGGTGGACAGCGTGGAAACAGCAAGCACGATTTTGAACAACACAGAACTGATTCTGTTTGCCGAAAGCCTTGGCGGTGTCGAAACGCTGATCACCTATCCGATGACACAGACGCACGCTGATGTGCCGGAAGCAGAGCGTCTGGCGCGCGGGATAGATGAGAAGCTGTTGCGACTTTCGGTCGGCATCGAGGCAGCGGAAGATATTATCAACGATCTGGAAAGGGCGATGCGATGAAATACGATTTTGATACCGTGATCGATCGTCGCGGCACCCACTCGCTGAAATACGATTTTGCCCGCGAACGGGGAAAGCCCGATGGCGTGTTGCCGCTGTGGATCGCCGATATGGATTTTCCGGCGCCGCCGGAAGTTCTGGCCGATATTCAAAAGAGCGTCGCTCACGGCATTTTCGGTTATACCGAGGTTAAGAGCGACTACTACGACACAGTGATCGGCTGGTTCAACGCACGTTTCGGTTACCGCGTGTCGGCGAATGAAATCATCAAAGCGCCCGGCGTCGTTTTCGCTCTTGCGCAAGCGGTCAGGGCCTACACCCAACCGGGCGAAGCGGTGATGATACAAACGCCGGTTTATCCGCCGTTCTATGAAGTCATCCGCGACAACGGCAGGGCGCTGGTAACGAACCCTCTTCTCTATAAAGATGGAAAATACCTCATCGACTACGAGGACTTCGAGCGCAAAATCGTTGATCATGATGTCAAGCTGTTCATTCTGTGCAGCCCGCACAACCCCGTCGGGCGGGTATGGACGCAAAGTGAGCTTGAAGCGATGAACGAGATTTGCGAGCGGCGCGGCGTCATTATCGTGTCCGATGAAATTCATTGCGATTTCGTCTGGCCAGGGCACACGCACACCTGCTTTGGCCTGTTGAACGAAAACGCCGTGATCGCAACTGCGCCCAGCAAAACCTTCAATCTGGCGGGGTTGCAAGCCTCTCATCTCTTCGTAAAAAACGTCGGGCTTCGCAACAAGTTGAGAGCGGAAATCGGTCGAAGCGGCTACAGCCAGTTGAACACCTTGGGGCTGGTCGCCTGTCAAAGTGCCTACACCCACGGTGCCGCCTGGTTGGAAGAATTAAATCGCTACCTCGTGGAGAACATCCGTTTTTCGCGCGAGTTTTTGGCGACGCGCCTGCCGAGAATTCGGCTCGTTGAGCCGGAAGGAACGTATTTGCTCTGGCTGGATTTTTCGGATTATGCGCTCACCCAGAAAGAGCTGGATCGGCGCATCGCGGAAAACGCCAAACTCTGGCTAAGCAGCGGAACGGGGTTTGGGCAGGACGGCGAGGGGTTTCAACGCATCAACATCGCCTGCCCGCGGGCGACGCTGGCGGAAGCGTTGAGCAGGCTGGAAAAAGAATTCACATGAGAGCAAAAACATAATGCGCATTTCGGCAAAAGGACGGTACGCGCTTGCTGCGCTGGTTGAGATCGCGCGGCAGACGCAAAGAGGCGAAATCGTTTCGGTTGTCAGTATCTCCGAACGCCTGGGGATTTCAAAAATCTTTCTTGAACAAACCGCTGTGTCGTTGAAGAAAAGCGGCATCATCCAATCCATCAAAGGCGCCAGAGGCGGATACCAACTCACACGCGCAGCGAACAAAATTTCGGCGCTCGACGCGCTTGCCGCCGTGGAAAACACGCTTCTGGAAAAAACAGGGGATACGGTTTCCGCACAATCGCCCGCCACCGAAACTGCGTTGAGAGAGAAGGTGTTCGACCGGTTGGATAAGGCAATTGAAACTTGCCTCTCCGACGTCACGATTCAGGATTTGCTGGAATGCGCCGACCGGCAAAACAGCGAACAGGCGTTCATGTTGAATATGTAGAAGGAGCTTTGTCCGGGCGGCTTGAAGCCTGTCCTTACAGTCGTCCTTGATTCGACAACGCGCCCGCTCAAAACATAATCGAATAACGCGCGTCGATTGTGCTGTCATCGATGCCGAACCGGGTCATCATCGACCACTTCTGTGTCAGGCGCCAGGTCAGCCGAACGGCGTCCTGTAAGCCGTTGAGGCTTTTATCGAGGCCGATGGAAAGATTTTTGCCGAGCCGCTTGCTGACGGTGATGATCTGTGTTGTCGTGCCGTCTTCCATCTGCCCGGCGGCGATATTGATTTCATCGAATACGCCGCCGAACAATTCTTCGGTCAATGTTTCGCCGGAATCTCCGGCCAACATGCTGTTCAGCAAATGAAACAGAATCGCCGCATCGCCTTTGTCCATGTTCTCGGTGCCATGATCGAACAACAACCACGACAGCGTTTCGTTGCTCGGCATCGACGGGTTTGAATAAAGCGTTACGGTAGGGCGTATCGCCGTTCCTTTGACCGCCACGCCGGCATCGACCGACGAATTCTCACGAATCGCCAGAATATCGAGCGTCGGGTTGTCGAGCGGCCCCATGAACGAAATAATGCCGCGACGTATTTCGAGTTTCTGCCCGTAAGCGCGATAGACGCCTTCTTCCGTGCGCACATTTCCGAAAGCGGTCAACGCTTGATTGGGGCGAGCGCGCAGTTTCAATGTTCCCACCAACCTGGTGTCGATACCGTAACCGCGAAAGCGGAAGTTGTCGCCGAGATCAACATCAAATTGCACATTCGCCAGATTGACGCTCGGCTCCTGCGGTTGTTCGCCGACTACCACGACATCGTCGGACAAACCCGGCACATCGCTGTCGCGGTACTGGATACTGCCGTAATTGGTTTTGAGATTGCCGAGCAACGAAACACCCTGCTCGTCGTAACCCAGATCAGCACTCCCGGTCACCACCAAAGTCATGTCAGGCCGCCGGATCAAGCGCAAACGGTCGGCCTTGATCGCCAGCTTGGCGCGCGGTTTTCCTTCGCGCAGATCGACATCGCCAGTCATCGTCATTTCGCCGCGCCCCCCCTTGAACGCAAAACGTTCGATAGCGACACTTTGCTCGTTCAGCGCCAGTCTCACATTACCATCGTCCAACATAATGCCGGTTTCCGTATCGTGCACGGAAAGATTATCGCCGGTCATCGCGCCGCGATAGATGGGATGCCGCAAGGTGCCACTGTGCTGCGCATCCAAATGAATGCGCCCGGTCAACAGAATGTTGCCGCCAATCAGCGGCGCTATTTTCGCCAAATCGGGAACATCGCCCTGCGCACGCAGCGTAAAAGGCCGATCATTCATCGCCGTTCCTTCCGGCGCCGTCAACGCCATTTCACCATCGGCGCCGATTTTGCCATAACGCTCGCTTTCAACAGCGCCATGAAGCGAGAGCCGTGTATTCTTGATTTCCGCCCGTAGCCCGAGTTGCGATAAATACAACGGTTGCCATGTCGCACGCGATGTCAGCCTCAATTGCGCGTCGCCGCGCTCGCGGTGAATGTCGAGATAGCCCCGCAACGCCGAAAGCGCTTCGCCCTCCTGCGAAAAAGACCAACCTCCCGACAATACCAGATCGCCGCGCACCATTGTCGCCACGTTTTTCCCCGCCAACTTCAACCATTGCGCCATCTCGACGTTTTCAATCGTTCCCTCGCTGCGCCAATGCCCCGGCTGCCATACCGCGCTCTTCAATCGCACACGGCTACCGTTGCCAACCAGCACTCCCTCTCCGATATTCAACTTGACCTTCTCCCCTGCCGTCTCCACCGCAATCGGCAGCGGCGCTTCCAGCCGTATCGGCGCCTGCGGATGCTTCACGTCAAAACGCGACAGCGAACCTTGCCAGCGCGCTGACGGCATCTCCCAACGACCGCGCACGGCCGCCGCAACCTCGACCGGCTGCGCTGCCGCTTCTCCCTGCGCCGTCAACGTCGCCTGATGCATGGCCGGTGTGCCGCTCAACACCAGCGCTAACGTTTTCCATGATGTGCCGGCCGCCTCGATGCTTTCAACTTCGATACGGGCATTGAGCGGTAAAGCATCCAGCGACGACGACGCATCCCATTGCGTATCTGCCGTGAACTGCGCCCTCTGCACCCGAATATCACCGACGCGCAAGCTGTTAGCCTCACCTTGCGCATACAACGTCAAATGCGAAAATGCGCCACGCAATTCGCCGCTTCCATGTACCCGTCCACTCAGATCGTCCGGTCCGCCTCCCTGCCATTGCGCCAGATCGGGAACATCTGCCTCAAAATGCAGCACATCCTTTTCCGCGCCGAGCGCGCCATCGACTGTCAGCCGTGTGCCGCGCGGTTTTTCGCCAAGCTGTAGCCAGCCCTTCACCTGCTTGAGGTGGTCCTCCGCCCACTGCGCTTCGCCCTCTCCGTTCAACGCTTGCGCCAACCATTGGCTCGACCGCAGCGCATAGCGCACGCGAAAATCGACCGCCGGCGTCAATACGCCATCGACACCGAAGTCGCCACCGATTCGCCCCGCTGGCGCGCCGAAAGCAGCAGGGTTCACTTCATCGAAAGTTCCTTTCATGGTCAGGGCTTGTGCCTTGAGATCGTATTGCCCGGAAAACCTCGCCACCGCGCCGTGGTATTTCACTTGCGCGTCTTTCACCGCCAACTGTTGCGGCTTCGTGGGATCGACCCACGCCAACCCGAATTTCGCCGCCACTTGATACAGCGTATCCGCCACATCGACCGTCGCTTCCGGCGCTCGATACCGTCCCTGCAACCACACTTCACCGCTCGTTTTACTTTTCGGCGCGCTGCTCGCAAGCGCCGACGCATCCACATTGTTCAACGCCAACCGCGCCCGCAACTGGTCTTCGTGTAACCACCCCTGCCCCTCTATCTTCGCGCCGCCGAGCGCATTTACATTAAGCCCATAAAAAGCAACCTGGTCTTCCTGCACTTCAAATTCGCTGGTCAGCGCTTCAATCGGAATACGATGACGATCAGCAGCGCCCGCCATTGTATTGGTCACCCGCAACTGGCCTCGCGCTAATTTGCCCGGCAGCGGCTCCACATCCAGCGCCACAGTAAATTTCCCTTCCGGCAGACCAGGGAAAATTTTGGCCGGATTCAGATCGACCGCTCGCAATGTCACTTCGTGGAACATCGAATAGATGTAAGGTGCGAAAAAATCGAATCGGCCATCACTCTCGATATTCATGTGCTCGCCGAACACCTGTCCATTCAAATGAAAATCACGCAGATTACCGTCGATGTTCAGATCAAAACCGACCGGAAGTTCCTCAAACGCGCCGCGATACGAAACCACACCGCCAACGATAAACGGTGCCGTGCCATCGACTCCAAGCGCACCATTGAATACGCCGCGCTCCGCCTCCAGGTGGTTGATACTGACCATGTGCCAATCGCCGGTGCTTTTCAGCGACAACTCCATCGCATCGAAGCGTATTTTTCCCCAGGAGAAATGTTGCAAAGTCAACGTATCGACTTTGATCGCCAATGGCAGTTTCAGCGATTGTGGCGGTGGCGGCGGTTCTTTCGGCACGATTTCGGACAGCCGTGGTTTGGAGACGACGGACAACGTTCCCGCCTCCAGTGTCGAGATCGTCAATTCACGATGCAACAGGTTGTGTCGCAGCAACGTTCGCAAATTCCAGCGCCAATGCGCATGATCGAGCGCCAGCCGCATGGTGGCGCCGTCGTAAACCAGATCATGAACAGTGACCTCATCGAGCAAATTGCCTTCCAGCGCCTGCAACGACACAACGCCGGTTTTGTTCACCTGCGCGATCAGCCAGACACGGCCTCTTTCCGATTGCAGCAACGCAATCGTTGTTCCGATCGCCGCGATTAACACGGCCACCAGCACCAGCGCGGTATACAACGTGTAACGCAGCCAGCGCCACCGACGGCGTTGGGGCTGAGCAATTTTCACGTTCGCCATGATCGCGCCTCAAAGCAACATGCCGAGGCTGAAATAAAAACGCCAGGCCTGATCGTTGACCCCATACGCCAGATCCGTGCCCAGCATTCCGACCGGACTGGCCCAGCGCACACCGACGCCGACGCCGGTTTTGCCGCGCCAATCAGCCCAGCAATTCGCGGCATCACCGTAATCGGTAAATACCGCCGCCCGCCAGTCCTTATAGACCGTGTGTTGATATTCAAGTGAACTGGTCGCCAACACTCGCCCCGGCCATGCCGTCACCCGATGAATGATCCCCAACGATTGATAATCGTAACCGCGCACGCTGTTGCTGCCGCCAGCGCGAAACAGATAATCGCTCGGCACTTTTTCCGGATGATAGGTAAAGTTTTCTCCGATCTCCAATCGCGCCAGCGCTACGTTTTTGTCCCCGACCGGCCAGTATTGCACCCCGCGCCCATACAAACGGGCAAAACTCTCATCGGTTGCCAAACCTTTGAGCGCAACGCTTCCTTCCAGTTGCACGATATTGCCACTGCGTGGATTACGTTGCGTCCGCACATCGTGCCGAACCCAACGGTAACTGAATGGCAACGCCTTCAACGTATCCTCGGCTCCGTAATCATCGCGTCGGCGCTCACGCACGAATTCAACGCTCATCATCCGGTCGATCAAATCACCGTTTTGAGCACGCGATACGCCCAGCTTACCGACGCGCGAACGGATTCCCTGCAGGTTGCTGTCGTTAAAGGCCGCATACAGCCGATGCCCATAGCCATTCTGATTTTTTGGGAAACTCAGCCCTACCTCCGCCTGCTGTTCCTTCTTGCTCAGATTCAGCAGACTGTCGAACACCCAACCGCGTCCCAGAATATTGTTATAGGTATATTTGGTTTGTATCCGCGGCCCGTAGTTGGTGCTGTAACCAACGCCGAGATCGAGCCGGTTATGCGGCATTTCCTGCACTGTAATCACCACTGGCGTCACATACGGAGCTTCTTCGCTCGGTTGCGCTTCGACCACCACACCGCTGAAATATGGCAAACCCTGCAACGCGCTTTGTAAATTCAACAAATCACGCCGCTGATATGCATCGCCGGGCTTGAAGCGAATCAAGTCGCGCAATACTTTCTCTGGATAATTCTCCAGACCGATAATGGACACCTCGCCGAACACATAAGCCGTGCCGCTGGCGATCTCCAGCATCAATGTCGCCTGATGTGTTTTGGGGTCGATCTCCGCCTTGCTGTCGGCGATTGTTGCCGTAGCGTAACGGCGCGAAGCGATGTAATCGAGCACGCGACGCTTGCTGTCGTCCCACGCCGCTTGATCGAACGGTGCTCCCTCCGGCAAACGCCACAACCAGCGCTCCAGCGCGCGCCGGAACTGCGTCATCATCACTTCGTCCTGCTCGATCGCGCCGGTGACGCGCACATCGACTTTCGCCACAATGACTTGCGGCCCCGGTACGACCTTGAGAGATACTGTCGTTCCGTTATCCCTTTGCGTTACCTGCGTCGTCGTTTCCGCTTCAAAATATCCTTGCGTTTTCAGTAACGACTGAACATTTTGCGGCGCTTGATCCACCAGCAACAAAAAATCTTCGCCGGAAAGGTCCTTGCGTTTCTGCATCCGGTAAAGATCAAGATATTTTTGCAGAAAGCCGCTCACCGCGCCGGGTGCGTCCAGTTCAATCCGGTAGCCGCCCATCGCCGGAGCAGCAGGTTCCTCATCGCTCTCTTCACGGTTGGCGCGTTGGTCGCTCTTGTCGCTCTTGTCGCTCTTGTCAGCGGCGTTGTTTCCGGCCGCTGTTACCGGCGGTGTTTCGCTTTTCTCTCCCGCCGTCGGCGCCTGCCCCCAAACCGCCGATGCCATGAATCCGGCGATAAACAAAACTCCGATTTTCCATCGGGTATTTTTCACGGCAAGCGTTTCACCGAAAACCATGGATCTGCTGTCAAAGAAGCACCGATGCCATTCGCTCGGGACGCTATCCCCGACACACGCTGGCGTTCACCAACAGCAGTTCTCTTGCCTGATCGCCGCGCTTGCCCTTGAGTAAAACGTTTTGTCCGGCAACCAACGGTTTCAACATTGCCGCGCCGACATCTTCGGCGCGCGTCAACGCAATGCCGTTAGCACTTTGCAGCACGTCGCCCGCGCGCAGGCCGAGCATCGCGGCGTAACCGTTATCGGTGCGCACTGCCAGCCCGCCGCCTTTGGCTTCCAGCAGCGCGTAAAACACTTCCGGCTGCATCGAAGCGCCTTGCAGCAATTCGGTGTTGAGGCGCACGACAGCGCCCTTGAAGCCGGTTGGGACGCAAGCGCCAGCAGACGCACTCGCAGACGCACCCGCAGATATGCCAACTACCGCCTTGCCCGCCGCTGGGTTCTCTTCGCGTTTTTCTCCGTTTTTCCCCGTGCTCTTCTCTTCCGCCCGTAGCAGTATTCGTCGTTCCGCGCCCGAAGATTCGCGCAGAACCATCGCGTTCGGCTCAATCCGGACTAACGTCGCCTTCCCAACCGGCTGTGCGGCGACTTCGTCGCCCGCTCGCGCAATATAAACGCCCTGCCCGATCCGGAACACGGCATAGCCCTGCCCTTCGTTTTCCGCAATCAACCCCAACAAGCGCAGATCACCCTCAAGAACAACATCCCCGGGTTTTCCCGCCGGCGCCATCGGTACGCTGCCAAACAGCGGCGTCGCACGCAACACAGTAGCCGGCGATTCGACCGCCGCCGGCGTAATACGGACGGGCTTCGGCCCCAAGGCGTACCACACCCACCAGGCGATCGCCACAGCCAGCGCAACAGCGCCCAGCACTATCGCCAGCCCGTTCGCAAAAGCCTCCAGCTTTTCACGGAGACGGGTAGCGCGGGAAACAAGGCGGGAGGTCATAGGCAGCGGGTTCGTGGCAAAAACGTCATTGAAAACAGGGAAGTTCATTCGCATTGTACACATCCGGCGCAACCTTCGCTCTATCATATACAAAAGCAACCGTTATAATTGTCTAATTCTGCCCAGTCTTTTTTTCCGACCACCATGAATGTTGCTTCTTTGCAAACTGCCGCTGACCGCGCCCGGAAAAACTGCGTCGTAATCACCCAACATCCGGGAAGCCAATGACCGTTACGATCAAAACCGCCGATGAGATCGCCGCAATGCGGGTTGCCTGCCGACTCGCGTCGGAAGTGCTCGACTATATCGTGCCTTACGTCAAGGCTGGCGTGACGACCGCCGAACTCAATCGCCTGTGCCACGATTATCAGGTCAACGTTCTGGGCGTCATTCCGGCGCCGCTCAATTACGCGCCGCCCGGGCACGCGCCTTACCCGGCGTCGGTGTGCATTTCGCTCAACCACGTCGTCTGCCACGGCATCCCCGGCCCGAAGAGGCTGAAAGCGGGCGATATTCTGAATATCGACGTCACCGTGATCAAAGACGGTTTCTACGGTGATTCGAGCCGGATGTATTGCGTCGGCACACCGTCGATTTTAGCCAAGCGCCTGGTTGACATCACTTATCAGGCAATGTGGCGCGGCATCCGCGTAGTGCGCCCCGGCGCACACTTGGGCGACATCGGCCACGCCATTCAGCGTTTCGCCGAAGCGCACCATTTTTCGGTCGTGCGCGAGTTCTGCGGACACGGCATCGGCCGTCAATTCCACGAAGACCCGCAAATCCTGCACTATGGACACCCTGGCACCGGCCTCGAATTGCAGGAAGGCATGATCTTCACCATCGAGCCAATGATCAACGCTGGGCGCCATCACTTACGCCTGCTGGCCGACGGTTGGACCGCCGTCACCGCTGATCATTCGCTGTCGGCGCAATGGGAGCACACCGTGCTCGTCACCGCCGACGGCGTCGAAGTGCTCACCGTCTCCTCCGGGTCGCCAGCGCCGCCGCCTGTTTCTTAGATCGTTTTCGGTTTGAGTGGATATTCCAGTGAAGATACGCCACACTTTGTGCCCTCTTTTGAAAGGGGGTATCCGCCAGAGATGGGCGGGGGTTTGTCGGGGCTTCCTCTCCCGTGAGGAGAGAGGGTAAAAGGCGTATGCTGACGCCGGAACAACTGGCCGCGCACAAAACAGCGTTAAACGATGCTCGCCACGCTTTACGCGACGCTTTCATGGCGCGCCCCGATACTTCGCTGCTGCTTCGTCGACACAGCGCGCTCATCGACCGCTTGCTGCGCGCGTTGTGGCGTTCCTTGGCGCCCTCATTGCCCGCTGCCGTTACCCGTCACAGTACATTGATCGCTACCGGCGGCTACGGACGCGGCGCGCTGTTTCCTTACTCCGACATCGACATTGCCGTCATTCTTCCGGCACCGCCCGATGAAGCAATCCGTACCGCCCTCGCCCACTTTGAAACCATGTTGTGGGATGCCGGGCTTGCCGTCGGTTACGCCGTGCGCACACTCGATGAACTGCGTGCTATCGACGCGCTCGACATCACCGTACAAACCGCATTGATCGAACACCGCTATCTTGCCGGTTCGCAGTCGTTATACCATCGCTTTGAAGAAACGCTGACGGCGCGACTGACCTTCTCGCATTTTTTTGAGGCCAAGCGCTTTGAACAGGAACAACGTCACCTGAAATACCGCGACGTACTCTACAACCTTGAACCGAACCTGAAAGAAAGCCCCGGCGGCCTGCGCGATGTGCATATACTGCGCTGGCTGACGCGCGCCGCCGGTTTCGGCTTCCGCTGGAAGCAGATCATCGACCACGGCCTGCTCACCGCCGCCGAAGCGCACGCACTGCAACAACAGGAACATTGGCTCAACACTCTGCGCGTCCGGCTGCATTACTTGGCGGGCAATGCTGAAGAGCAGTTATGCTTTGATCACCAAACCGCGCTCGCCGAACAAATGCACATCGCCGGCAAAGGGTCACGTCGCCCCGGTGAAATCCTGATGCAACGCTATTACCGCGCCGCGCAGACCATCCGCTGTCTCAACACGCTGCTGTTACAAGTTCTCGAAGAGCGTTTCGCGTCGCCTCCGAAAGCCAGGCCGCTCGACGCTTACTTTACGCAACGCGGCGATCTGCTCGACATCGACGACCCGCATCGATTGACGCACACGCCGTCGGTTTTATTCGACACTTTTCTGCACTGGCAGCGCAATCCTGAAATTGTCGGCCTGTCGTCCCGTACTTTGCGTGCGCTGAACAATGCC
Source organism: Pseudomonadota bacterium (assembly GCA_009786025.1). Taxonomy (GTDB): domain Bacteria; phylum Pseudomonadota; class Gammaproteobacteria; order Burkholderiales; family Casimicrobiaceae; genus UBA931. The sequence continues at coordinate 29,666 of WQUA01000023.1, forward strand.
CGCTCTCAGATTAACCGCGCCTTTCGCATCGATCCGGCCAACCGCGCCAAGTTTATTGAAATCTTCCGGGCGTCGCGTGGTGTTCTGCACGCACTACGATTAATGAATCTCTACGGTCTGCTCGGTCAATATTTACCACCATTCGGCCGCATCGTCGGCCAAATGCAGCATGACCTCTTTCATGTTTACGCTGTCGATGAACACACCCTGATGACAGTGCGCAATCTGCGGCGTTTCAAAGACGGCAATTACGCCTACGAATACCCGCTGTGCTCACGCTTGATGAACGACTTCGCGCACCCCGAAGTTCTGTACCTGGCTGCCTTGTTTCACGACATCGCCAAGGGCCGTGGCGGCGATCACGCGCTGCGCGGCAGCTTCGTTGCCCGTCGTTTCTGCGCGCAACATCCGGTCCCCAAAAGTGATGCGGCGTTGATCGTCTGGCTGGTGCGCGAGCATCTGTTCATGTCGCTCGTCGCCCAGAAGGAAGACATTTCCGACCCGGCCATCGTCGCCCGTTTTGCGCGACGTATTGGCTCGGAGCGCCGTTTGATCGCGCTGTATCTGATGACCATCGCCGACATTCGCGCTACCGGCCCCAAAGTGTGGAATCCATGGAAAGCACAGTTGCTCGAAACCCTTTTTCTTACCGCCCGCGCCTATTTGCGCAAGCGCGGCAGCGACGACGCCGATTCGATTGCACAAAAGCAACATGGCGCTCGCGAACAACTGCAAGCACGCGGGTTGGAGGAGCCATCTGCCCTATGGCAGGCTCTTGATACGGTCTATTTTCAACGTCATAGCATCGACGACATGTGCTGGCACGCAGTCGAACTGTGTGATTGCTTTGACGCGGAAAGGCCCATCGTGCGCGTTCAACCGTTACCGAAAAACATCGGCCTGAAAATCATGGTCTATCTGCGTGACCGCCCCGGTCTGTTCGCACAACTGTGCCATTTTTTCGGGCGCTCTCATTTAAGCATTCTCGACGCGCGCATCCATACCACACGCCGCGGTTATGCACTCGATACCTTCACCGTTCACGCCATCGATCCACGTTATCTCGATGCCGCCACGCATCCGGCGCTTGAGGCGTCGTTAGGCTGTTTCCTGCAACAGCCGCCGCCGCCGGCGCCATTGCCAATGGGAAAAAAGAACCGCCGATTGCAACATTTTCCTCTGCCGCCGCACATTCACATCACTGCCGACGATGACCAGCGCCGTTACTTGCTTGAAGTTATCGCCGGCGATCGCACCGGCCTGCTCGCCCATCTGGCACACACCCTCGCCAACGCCAACGTCAACGTCGAAAGCGCCCGCATCAACACCCTCGGCGAGCGCGTCGAAGACGTTTTCGTGATTTCCGGCGAAAGACTGGAAAACCCGGCTCAGCGTGTCGCGCTGGAAGCCGAGTTGCAAAAAGTGCTGCTTGCGCCCTGAACGGGCGCAAGTCCGTATGAAACCGATCCGAATTTTGTCCCTTCAAAACGTCCCGAGGTAATCCGCTTTACCAATCGACACGCCGTTGTGGCGCAAAATGTTATACGCGGTAGTAATGTGAAAATAAATATTCGGCAATGCATGCCGCAATAAAAAGGTTTCGCCGCGCATCGGCTTGTCTCTGCGCGGCAAAAGAATCTCACGGCTTTCGCTGCCAGCAAAACCCGCCGCCTTGACCGCCTTCAGATATGCGACGGTCTTGGCAATACGATTCTGCAATTCGACAAAACTGGTTTCGCAGTCCTCAAAACTCGGCGACTCCTGTCCGGTTAGGCGCGCCGCGCAGCTCTTGGTCATATCGCTGACCAGTTGCACCTGACGCACCAATGGAAACATGTCAGGAAACAGCCGCGCTTCCAGCAACACGCTTTCCTTGATCTTGCGTTCAGCGCAAAACGCTACGGCCTTGTCGAGCAGGTGTGACAAATTGTTCAGTACGCAAATGTTGCTTTCTACGGCCAGTTGGTAATACGAAATATTCATGGTGCCAGCTCCTGTCAGCATTGGTTTAAAGATTTTATGATATGCCTGGTTTGCCCGCCTGTGAAGCGATAAAGCGTTTTCCTCCGTAACATGCGACAATAATGCCCTCGTCGGTGGTCGGCGGGGAATACACCTCCGAATGACTTGTCAACAGAACAAAGTAAGACCCATGGCTCAATACGTCTATACCATGAACCGTGTCAGCAAGACCGTGCCACCGAAACGGCAGATCTTGAAAGACATTTCGCTCTCCTTTTTTCCGGGCGCCAAAATCGGCGTGCTCGGTCTCAACGGCGCCGGCAAATCGACGCTGCTGAAAATCATGGCCGGGATCGACAAGGAGATCGACGGCGAAGCCGTCCCGATGCCGGGTCTGAGTATCGGCTATCTGCCGCAGGAACCGCAACTCGATCCGCAGCAAACCGTTCGTCAGGCAGTGGAGGAAGGTATCGGCGGCGTGTTGGCGGCGCAGAAGCGGCTGGAAGAAGTGTATGCCGAATACGCCGAGCCCGATGCTGATTTCGACAAGCTCGCTGCCGAGCAAGCCGAGTTGGAAGCGATCATCGCTGCCGGTAGCGGCGACAGCGCCGAAGCGCAACTGGAAATCGCCGCCGACGCTTTGCGTTTGCCGCCTTGGGAAGCCTCCATCGCGCAACTGTCAGGCGGTGAGAAACGCCGCGTCGCGCTGTGCCGTTTGCTCTTGTCGAAGCCGGACATGCTGCTGCTCGATGAGCCGACCAACCATCTCGACGCCGAATCGGTCGAATGGCTCGAACAGTTCCTCTACCGCTTTCCCGGTACGGTTGTCGCCATCACGCACGACCGTTACTTCCTCGACAACGCCGCCGAGTGGATTCTTGAACTCGATCGCGGTTACGGTATCCCCTGGAAGGGCAATTACAGCAGTTGGCTTGACCAGAAAGAACAGCGGTTGGAGCAGGAGCAGAAAGCCGAGGACGCCCGCACCCGTGCGATGAAAAAAGAACTGGAATGGGTGCGGCAAAATCCGAAAGGCCGTCAGGCAAAAAGTAAAGCGCGCTTGACGCGCTTCGAGGAGTTGTCCGATCACGAACATCAAAAGCGCAACGAGACCAACGAAATTTTCATTCCGGTCGCCGAACGGCTGGGCAAGGAAGTCATCGAATTCAAAAACGTTTCTAAAAGCTTCGGCGATCGCGTTCTGATCGACAACCTCAGCTTCAAAGTGCCGCCTGGCGCTATCGTCGGTGTTATTGGTCCAAACGGCGCCGGTAAATCCACCCTGTTCAAACTCATCACCGGCAAAGAGCAACCCGACAGCGGCAGCATCGCCATCGGCCACACCGTCGCGTTGTCCACCGTTGATCAAACCCGCGAAGCGCTGGAAGGCGACAAAACCGTCTGGGAAGATGTCTCCGGCGGATTGGATCTGCTCACCGTCGGCAAATTCGTTTTGTCGAGCCGCGCTTATCTGGGACGTTTCAATTTCAAAGGCAACGATCAACAGAAGCCGGTGAAAAACCTGTCCGGTGGCGAGCGCGGTCGTCTGCATCTGGCAAAGATGTTGGCCAAAGGCGGCAACGTGTTATTGCTCGACGAACCGTCCAACGACCTCGACGTCGAAACCCTGCGCGCGCTCGAAGATGCGTTGCTCGAATTCGCCGGTTCGGTGATGGTGATCAGCCACGACCGCTGGTTCCTCGACCGCATCTGCACGCACATTCTCGCCGCCGAAGGCGACAGCCAATGGGTTTTCTTCGACGGCAACTATCATGAATACGAAGCCGACAAAATCAAGCGATTGGGCGAAGAAGGCGCACGACCGAAACGGGTACGGTTCAAAGGACTGAAGTAGTCGGTATAGTGTCTATTTCTGGGGTGGAGACAATCATGGAACATTGGATTGACGGAGCGGCGAAGAAGTTTGACCCTGACGGTATCGACAGGAAAATTCAAGGCGGTGCATCGGTCTCCCTCCAGTTTCCCGGACTTGACCATTACAACAACGACACGACGCTCCGCCAACTCGATCAGCTCTGCGCCAAACATGGCGAACGTCTGCGCCTGCGGTTTTATTGGCATGATTCCGATAAACCATTCGATTTCAAGGTGCTCCTGAAAATTCCTCACTTGACGTCTCTCTGCGTGGATTGCATGGAAAGCACCGAGAACACTCATGCGCTGAAGGAACTGAAAAATCTCAGAAATCTGGAACTGGGTATTGAATTAAAAGAACCAGAAATACTGAAATTTCTGAACTCCAGGGATCTGACAAGCCTGATGCTTGGTGGAAAAAACAAATCCTTGGATCTGAAATATCTTGGACATTTTGAAGGCCTGAGAAAACTCTCGCTTGGCGGACATCAAAAAAACATTGAGGCTGTGGGTGAGTTGGCCAAGCTCGAATCTTTATCTCTGGTACCAACCGGAAAGGCGCCCGTTTCTTTTGTGAATCACTTGAAGCGGCTGAGGCATCTGGAATTTGTTGGTGGCAGCAAGGAAAATATCGATGAAATCGAGGTTAACGCCATCGAGCACCTTGAAATCCATTTTGTGCGCGGCTTTAATGATGTCGGCGATGCGTCAAGATTTCATCATCTGAAGCAGCTTCACATTTCGGATAATATCCGGCTTGCCGGGATCAGATTTGGCAAGGAACTTCCATTTCTGGAAGTTATAACGATAAAAAACTGCAAAACCCTGGGTTTTATCGAAGGCTTTGAGAAGTTACCGTCTTTGAAGCATGTCTGGATTTGGCGAACGAACCTCGATTTCAATAACATCAACCATAAACTGCCGGCCTCATTAAAGAATTTTTCGTTTTTCACGTCGAGCAAAAAAGAGAATGATAGGATAAATTCGGAACTTCGCATGAAAGGGTACAACGCCTACTCCGCCAAAGAAGCGCTGTCGATCTTTCATTTGTGAAAAGCGACTGCACGACTTTTCCCGTTCGCGACAACCACTGGGCAATCACCATAACGCTCACTACGATTAGCCAACTTAACCGACAAAGCGCGCAAAATGCAAGCCACAGTACATGCGGCAAAGAGCAATCTTTCAAAGCTGATTGAAGCAGCGTCATCGAGCGAAGAGATCATCATCGCCGAGGAAAAGTTGCCCGTGGCTAAAATGGCTCCTTGATACCGCCCGACAAATTGGAGCGAACCGATGACGTCACCATCTCCGGCCTCATGCGGGCCTTTCGCCGACACTGCCGTTGCAGCGTTTCCTTCCAGTTTGCGCGCGTTAGCGCAGGACACTGCGCGGAATCTTGCCACCAGCGTAGACGATGGCTATCGTAGCCAATCGTACCGGATGAATGTACTGGGCGAGAATGTCCATATTCCTTATCGCCTGCATTTTTTGTCCGACGCCATTCCCCGCCAATATCTGAATCAAAGGTCGCTGCTCGCTCGGTGCCTGATGTCACGGAGCACGAACGGTTACTGTCGGCAGATCGCGCTCAGATCCATCCTTGCGCTCAAAGAAGCCTGGGTCATTCCGTTCATCGCACTCCCGATCGGAGAATACGTCGTGGAAATTGTTCAGGATATTCAATCATCTCTTCCGTTGCTGGATCGCGACATCTATGCAAACTTCGTTCGTGAAAATCGGCCTGCCATGCAGTTGCTGCGGTCCAGAGCCGCCAGCTATTGGGATTGCTACCATCGCCGCGCCTATCCTGACAAAAGAGCCTATCCCGGAATGGCAGTGCTCAACCAACTTGAACAATGGGCTGGCGGATGATTGCCGACACTTCAAATAGACGCGGACAGGATAATCTTTTTTGCCTTGATAAAAAGAACAAATAAAAACAACAGTCCAAGGGCAAAGGGGAAAAACAACACAAATAGAATTAACCAAACATCACCGCAATCAAAAGCGTAAACCGAATCCGTCTTATTTTTCGGATCATATTTTACAACGATCCGATTTGAGCCCTTCATAATATTTTCGAGGCGAAAAATCTCTCTGTCTGTTGCGGCGCACCATTCTGTTTTTGCAACGCTGCTTTTATTCCCTGAAAATCTTTCACCATCTATTTCGTACACATAACTTAAACGAATCCTGTTTTTATTTTCGCTTAATTCCAAATTGACCAGATTCCCTTGTACCTTTTCCCATTTATCTATTTTGTAGTAATTTATAAAAAATCCGCTCGCCTCAAAAGAGAATAATAATGAGCCAAGCACAAAGACAATAACAGCTAGCCAGCCCATTAAGGACTTGGGCCACAAAGTATCTTCAAGAACACGAGCTACTTTAAACATAGCATCTTAAATAATGCCGCACAGCCTGCGTAATCGGCGCAGGCATAGCGAACCCCAGCATTACGCCCGCCCTTTTTTCGAGAAGAATAGGTTGAAACCCGCTGCGTTCGCCCACAACCCGCTCGTCACGGCGCTTTAGCGGGCGCCGGAGTTTTCTCATCCTTTCCATCCCCGCCTTCTTTCTTCTCCTCCGGTTCGTCGAAATGAATGTCGCAGGTCCCATTTGAGGAGAAAACATCATCGTCGTCTTTGCCGCCGAACCCCGGCGGCGCATCGCAGCCTCCTAATAAGAAATCATCTTCTTTGCTGGCTTTTTCGTTGGCCTTCCCGTCGGCTTTTTTGTCGGTCTTCCCGTCAGCCTTTTCGTTGGCTTTCTCTTCTTTACTTGCGTTTTTCTCGTCTTTGGCCGCATCGGCATTCTTGGCCGTCGTATCGTGAGCCGTCGGCGCCAGCATTGTTTGAATCGTTTCGGCACGCGTCAGCAATGCTTTGCTGTCCTTGCTGTTTTTGGCAAGCGCGGCAGCGCGGCGATAATGTTCAATCGCCTGCTGTAAATACAAGTCGGCCAGATTGGCGTGCGCGATGCCGTAATCGGGTACGGCGGTTAACGCCAATTCCAGTTCACGACGCGCCAGATCGTACTGACCTTTTCGGGCGTACAGCGTTGCCAGATTGTTGTGTGGCTCCGGCAACTCGGGATAATCAGCAACCAACGTCAACAATTCGCGCTTTGCTTCATCGTCGCGCCCAAGCTCCATCAGGATGATCGTTTTCAGAAACTGCGCCTGCGGTTCGCGCGGCCGCTCTTTGTTCATCGCTTCGACCGTCGTCAGCGCTTCCTGCCATTTCGTCGCGTCGATTTGCGCGCGCAGGGTTTTCATTTGCGCCTCATAGCGCGCTCGTCCTTCCGCCGACAGCTCCGCCGGGATCGACAACGATGCCGCTTCCGCCTGCGGCGCGGGAGTCGTAGCAAGCGCAGCATCTGACGATTGCCCGAAAACCGTCAGCGGGCAAGCCATCCAGGCGGCCATAAAAACGGAGGCAAAAAGAGAGAAGAAGTGATGTTTCATATCAGACCCCGTCCGAGCGAAAGGTTTCAAAGTTGCCATGCCAGAACCAAGGCATACGTTAGTAAGAGTATAATTCGATTTTCTCCCCTTTAGCTTATAAAAAAGTAACACATCATGGAAGCCGAACAACTCAATCAGATCAACTATACGCTGTCCGACATCGCCGAGCGCAGCGCCGCTTTACGGAGGTATCTTTGACTTCGACGTCAAAGCTGCCCGACTGAAAGCCGTTGACGAGGCGATGCAGGACCCGGCAATCTGGAACGACCCTCAGAAAGCGCAAGAACTGGGGCGCGAGAAAAAGCTGCTGGAAAACGTCGTTGAGTCGTTGACGCGACTGTCCCGCAGCATTGAAGAAAGCGCCGAGCTGTTTGAACTGGCGCGTGAAGAAAGTGATGACAACATGCTGCACTCGGTGCAAACCGATGTTGCAAAGTTGGAAAAGACCGTCGGCGATCTGGAATTCCGCCGGATGTTCTCGAACCCGCTCGATCCCAACAACTGCTTCATCGATATTCAGGCCGGCAGCGGCGGCACCGAAGCGCAGGATTGGGCGTCGATGCTGTTGCGCATGTATTTACGTTATTGTGAACGGCGCGGCTACAAAACCGAGATTCTCGAAGAGTCGCCCGGCGACGTCGCCGGTATCAAGGGCGCTTCCGTAAAAGTGACAGGCGACTATGCTTACGGTTATCTGCGCACCGAAATCGGCGTGCATCGGCTGGTGCGCAAGAGCCCGTTCGACTCGAACGCGCGTCGCCACACGTCATTTTCCAGCGTATTCGTTTATCCCGAGGTCGATGATTCCATCGAAGTTGAAGTCAATCCGGCCGATCTGCGTATCGACACCTTCCGCGCTTCCGGCGCCGGCGGTCAGCACATCAACAAAACTGATTCGGCGGTGCGCATCACGCACGAGCCGTCTGGCATCGTCGTTGTCTGCCAGAACGATCGCTCACAACACCGCAACCGCGCCGAAGCAATGGCGATGCTGAAATCGCGCCTGTACGAACTGGAATTGCGCAAACGACAGGCCGAACAGCAAAAACTCGAAGACGCCAAAACCGACATCGGTTGGGGACATCAGATTCGTTCTTACGTGCTCGATCAATCGCGGATCAAGGATTTGCGCACCAATTACGAAGTCGGCAACACCCAGGCTGTGCTCGACGGTGATCTCGACGACTTCATCGCCGAAAGCCTGAAGCAAGGCGTGTAATTATTCATCTTCGCAGAAACCACCATGACCAACGCCGAACATCCCGCCGCCCTCTCTCCTGTAACTGAACAGGACGAAAACCAGATCATTGCCGAGCGCCGTCGCAAACTCGCCGCGCTGCGTGAACAAGGCATCGCTTTCCCGAACGATTTTTCGCGTGACGCGCTGGCCGCCGATCTGCACGCACAATACGGTGCGCTCGATCACGATACGCTGGAACAAAAAGGCGTTTCGTGCAGCGTTGCCGGTCGGATGATGCTGAAGCGGGTGATGGGCAAAGCGAGCTTTGCGACATTGCAAGACATGTCGGGACGCATTCAGCTTTTCGTTTCCAACGACAACGTTGGCGCCGATGTTCACGAAGCGTTCAAACACTGGGATCTCGGCGATATCGTCGGCGCGCAGGGCACGCTGTTCAAAACAAAAACGGGAGAGCTGTCGGTCAAGGTGAAAACATTGCGGCTGTTGTCAAAATCGTTGCGGCCGTTGCCGGAAAAGTTTCACGGCCTCACCGATCAGGAACAAAAGTACCGCCAACGTTACGTCGACCTCATCATGAATCCGGCGTCACGCGACGTGTTCATCAAACGCTCAAACATTCTGCGGACGGTGCGCGAGTTCTTCGTCGCGCGTGGTTACCTCGAAGTGGAAACGCCAATGATGCATCCGATCCCCGGCGGCGCAGCGGCGCGCCCCTTCAAGACGCACCACAACGCGCTCGATGCGGATTTGTACCTGCGCATCGCACCTGAACTGTATCTGAAGAAGTTGACCGTTGGCGGACTGGAGCGCGTGTTTGAAATCAACCGCAGCTTCCGCAATGAAGGCATCTCGACGCGCCACAATCCCGAATTCACCATGATCGAGTTCTACGAAGCGTATCGTGATTACCATTATCTGATGGATCTCACCGAAACGCTGTTCCGCGAAGTTGCGCAGAAAGTGCTGGGAACCACGATAATTACCTATCAAGGCGACACGATCGACCTGGCGCAACCATTCGCACGGATGACGATGGCCGAAGCGATTCACCACTACCACCCGCAACATACGAAAGAAGCGTTGGCCGATCCCGCCTATCTGAAGAAAACCCTGACCGCGCTCGCTGTCGAAGTGTTGCCGACCGATGGTTTGGGTGTGCTGCAACTGAAACTCTTTGAAGCCACCACGGAAGAAAAGCTCGTGCAACCGACGTTCATCTACGCACATCCGATTGATGTCTCACCGCTGGCGCGCGCCAACGACATCAACCCGGCCATCACCGACCGTTTCGAGCTCTTCATCACCCGTCGTGAAATGGCCAACGGCTTCTCCGAATTGAACGACCCGGAAGATCAGGCTGCGCGCTTTCAGGCGCAAGCCGCCGCTCGCAGCGCCGGCGACGAAGAAGCGATGTATTACGACGCCGATTACATCCGCGCACTCGAGTACGGCTT
>WQUA01000024.1 GCA_009786025.1 Pseudomonadota bacterium
GCCCGACGTCTGCTACGGTGAATTCGGGGTCGACCTATACATTCACGATCACGCCGAATTCCGGGTATTACATCAACACCATCCAAGGCTGCAACGGTACGGCGTTCACCGGTAATAGCACCAACACCACGGCGCGCACTTTCGCCACTGGCGCGATCACGTCTGCTTGTACAGTCTCGGCGACGTTTGCCCAAGTATCACCGAGCTCCTTCACTGGCGGCGCAGTTACCATTGGCGGCGCCGCTAGTCCGGGGTATTACCTGACTACGTCCGTTTCTGGATTCAGCCCTACCCCGGACTCCTATACCTACCAATGGCAGCGTAACGGCGCCAACATCGTCGACGCTACCGCCAGCACTTACCTGCTCACTACAGCCGATGCCGGCCAGTCAATCAGCTTAGCGGTCACCGCCAACAAGACCGGTTATATCGCCAAAACGGTAATCTCCAATACGATTACGGTCAATTTATATTCTGTTTCGACCCGTGCCACAGCTGGCGGCTCGATCAGCTCGCCGGCTCTCGTGAATTCTGGTGCAACCTATACGCTCACGATTACGCCGGACGCAGGGTATTACATCTCTACCATCAGCGGTTGCGGCGGCACGACGTTCACCGGTAATAGTACCAACACCGCGGCGCGCACCTATACCACGGGCCCCATCACCGGTAACTGTGCCGTTTCGGCGACGTTCTCCCCGTTACCGATCACGATCTCAGGCAGTGCCGGCACTGGTGGCAGCATCAGCCCATCGTCTGCCCAAGTGAATTCGGGATCGGCCTACACGTTCACGATCACGCCAAATTCGGGGTACTACATCTCCTCGATTAGCGGTTGCAACGGTACGCAGTTCACCGGCAATAGCACCAATACCGCGGCGCGCACTTTCACCACCGGCGCGATCACGTCCGCTTGCACCGTCTCGGTGACGTTTGCCCCGGTCTACATCACGATCTCAGGCAGCGCTGGAACCGGCGGCGCGATCTTTCCGTCGGGAACAATTACGGGAGTGGTTTCAGGAACAACGCGGACGTTCACTGTAATGCCTAGCTCTGGGTACTATATCTCTTCCATCAGCGGCTGCGGCGGCACAACGGTGACTGGCGATAGCACGTACACCGAGTATTTCGACTACGTCACAGGCGCTATCACCACCGCCTGTACCGTCTCGGCGACGTTCTCTGACATGCCAATCGTTACCGTCAAGACCAGCGCCAGTACGGGTGGCACGATCAGCCCATCGTCCGCCCAGGTGAAAACGAGCATGGCCACTTTGTTTGCCGTCACGCCGGACGCCGGGTATTACATTCGCTCGATCAGCGGTTGCGGTGGCGCGTTGTTGACCGATGAGAACACTACGGTTCGCACCTACATTACCGGTGGCATCGCCTCCGCCTGTACCGTCACAGTACTGTTCGGCCAATTGCCGGTTACTACCTACGGTATCTCGACCAGTAGCAATATTGGTGGTTCCATCAGCCCGCCAGTCTTGGTGAACTTGGGCGCAACCTATACATTAACGATCACTCCGGGCGCCGGGTATTACATTCATTCGATCAGCGGTTGTGGCGGCGCAACGGTGTTTGGTAATAGCACTTACACGGCGGCTCGCACTTATACCACGGGCCCCATCACCGATGCTTGTACTGTCTGGGCGACGTTCGCCAAGCTATAAGTGATACGGCGATCCATGTGTTATAGAGCTAACAGTGTAAACATCGAGATGCTTTCGCTCCCCTCTCCCGCTTGCGGGAGAGGGGGCGTTATAGGGCAGGTTACCTCCCAGGGTGGGGCGCGCTAATGGTGGCAGGGCTGTGTGGCCCTCGCCTTTGCGTGAGCAAGCTCTGTTGTTTGCCAATGTTTCTCTCCGCATTTTCTATGCTTTTGTGTGAGAGCGATTCCGGGTTGCTTTACTTTGCTCGCAGATGCAATAGCCCTCTTTCATTAGGATCTTTTGATATAAAGAAGCACAAAACCCTCACCGCTATTTTTTAAAGGTGTCTCGGTTTAATCCGGTGCTTTGTCGCGCGCAGGATGAATGGGGTGCTCTTTCTTCTACGCCAGCGCTTCCGCTTGTTCCTCTCCCGCATCGCGGAAGAGGAGGCAGCAAAATGGCGCAATGCGGGGGTGCGTATTAAAGCAAAACCACTTTAATGCACGGTTGCTGCCGCCAATGATTTTTGGATGGTTTCCAGCAACTCGTCTTCCTGATACGGTTTGCCGAGGTACGCATCGACACCGAGTTCCTGTGCTCGTGCGCGATGTTTGTCGGCAGTGCGCGAGGTGATCATGATGATCGGAATGTTGCGGGTTTTGGCGTCGCCCTTCATCAGTTTGGCGAATTCGAATCCATCCATCCTCGGCATTTCGATATCGAGAAGAATAACGTCAGGCCGCCGCTCGTTGACAGCCTGCAACGCCTCGAAGCCGTCTTTGGCGGTTTCGACGGCATAGCCCTCTCGCGTCATCAGGCGCGAAGTCACTTTACGAATGGTCAGGGAATCATCGACGATCAGCACCAGCGGAGTCACAACTTCTTCGAGTTTTTGCGCGGTTGATTCTGCCACCAGCGGCGGGATTTGCGAACGCTGCGACAACTGGATCGGGTTGATGATCAGGACGATCTCGCCGTCACCGAGAATGGTGGCGCTCGACAGGCCGGTGACGCGCGCCAGTTGAGTACCGGCGTTCTTGATCACCACTTCCTGGTTACCGATCATTTGATCGACGTGGATCGCTACCCGTCCTTGTCCCGTTCGCAGGAAAATCACGGTGTTATAGCGTCGAAATTCCGGCGCGGTATCGGCACGTTCGACCAGGCGATCGAAGTAGTAGAGCGGATAACGTTGGCCGCGATATTCGGCTTCGCCGACTTTGTACATTCGGTTTAACGCTTCTTCGGTAACGTGTTCGACTTGCTCGACCATCGCTACCGGAATCGCCCAACTGCGATTCTGGGTACCACGAATCAGAACGGTTTGCGCTACCGCGACGGTTAAAGGCAGGTACAGCGTAAAGGTCGTTCCGCGTCCGGCGGTGCTTGATACTTCGACGCGGCCACCCAGTGAGACGACTTCGTTGCGAACGATGTCGGCGCCGAGACCACGTCCGGATACTTGGGTGACCTCCTTCGAGGTGGTGAATCCAGGCTCCAGGATCAGTTCGAACAATTTGGCGTCGCTGACGGGTTCATCTTTGTCCAAAAGGCCTTTTTCAATGGCTGCTTTCCGGAGTTCTTTCGGATCAAGGCCAGCGCCGTCATCGGAAAAAGCGATTACGATTTCGTTGCCGGTTTGACGAACTGCGATGGTGATTTCTCCGGTTTCCTGCTTGCCTGCGGCACGACGCGCTTCCGGCGACTCGATGCCGTGAGCGAGCGCGTTACGCAACAAATGTTCGAGCGGGCCGACGAGTTTTTCCAATACCGCTCTGTCCAGACCATGATGTGCGCCCTCGATTTCGAGGTTGGCGCGTTTGTGCAATTCTTTCGATAAAGTGCGCAGGATCCGGTACAGCCGCTCCGTGACGCTGGAGAACGGCACCGTCCGCACCGAGAAGAGCGCTTGCTGCACATCGCGCGATAACCGGGCTTGCGACAGCAATGCGACGTTCGCTGTGTCCAGATGCGCCAGCAGCGCTTGCTGAACTGCTGATACGTCGTTGACCCCTTCGGCGATTGATCGGGTCAGTTCCTGCAAGCGCGTGTAGCGATCAAACTCCAACGGATCGAAATCGCCCTGGACATTTTGCATCTGTTCCAGTTGCGCCTGAATTTGCGATTCCGCTTCGATCTCGATCACGCGAACGTGGTTGCGCAAACGAATAACGCTGTTGGTTAACTCCAGCAAGTCACTCTTGAGGCCGCGCAATTCGCCTTCGGCGCGCGTCCGGGCAATAATGATTTCGCCTGCTTCGTTGACCAGCCGATCAATCTTCGTTGCCGAGACGCGCAATTGACCTTCGTCGGAAGTTGGCGCTGTCGGCAGTTCCTGTGGTTGCTGCGATGCGGCCACGATGGGCGGCGGCGCTTTCGTTTCTGTGGTAATCGGGCGGCGCTCTTCGGGTTCTTTCTCTGCGCCTTCGGCCTTTTTCAAATCCGTTAGCCAGGGCAGCGTTGCATTGACTTCGCCGGCACGCAAACGGTCAAAGACATAGCCGATCCGATCGAGGTCGGTTTCCAGCGCCTCAAAATAGGCTTCGCTTGCGGTTCCTTCAGCCAGATATGTTTCCATCCGGTGCGCCAGTTCGCCCAGGCGCATGGCGCCGACCATGCGGGCACTGCCTTTAAATGTGTGCAGATTGCGCTTCAGCTTGAGTTGAAGCTCGCCGCTCTCGGGAGATTGCCGCAAAAGGCGCAGCAATTCGCCCGTTTGCCGATGCAGCTCGTCGCCTTCTTCGAGGAAGAGCGGTAAAAGTTGCGCGTCGATTTCATCGCGCAAGGTCAGCGGTTCGGCGCTGGCTTCATCGGTATCTTCTTTCGCTGACCTTATCGTTGGCGCTGCTGCTCGCGGCGGCTCCGCGCTATCCGTAGTTGCCGGCACTGCCGCCGGCATGGTTGTTGATAAGGGCGTTGCCGAAGATTTTATCGGCGTCGGTGGTAATTGTTCGGCGAAGCTCCTGCTTTCTTCCGGCTGTTCTTCTCGTGCTTCCTGCGCCGCACTTCCGACGCCAGTTTTGACCAGAACCGCAGCGATTTGTTTTCTTAAAGCCTCGATTTCCGTCTCGATGGCTTCGGCTTCGCGCAGTTCCGCCGGAGCAAATGCCTGACACTGACGAATTCGGTCGATAAACAATCGCAAACCGGCAACGGCTCGTGCGATGACCGGAACAGCTCTCGACGTGATGGTTTCTCCACGTTGCCTGCCTTCGCTGACGGTCATCAGCAACAATTCCAGCGCTTTGGCAACTTTGGCCGCTTCGGGAAAGCCGACAGCCAGATGCGTACCGGCCAACGTGTGCGCGGCACGGATCATCGCCGCAGATGGGATGCTTGAGGCGTCGAGCCGCATCAAGTCCTGCTCACGGTTCAGTACCGACCAATGCTGCTCGCTTTCCTCTGTAAACAAATTGAACAGCACTTTTGACAGCACGACTTCGCCGATTCGGACCTCTTCTTTGACGGTAGCTGGCGGGGCAGCTTTCTCAGCGGCAGGCGTTGTGGTCACGACGGTAGCAATTTCGGTTTCGGGCAACACCAACAGAGGCTCGACCATTTCTTTATAAACGGAAAGAGGCTCATCGACAGGTGTCGCTTCTTCTTCCGGCGAAAGGGTTTTCAGCCTCGTCCAGTCGATTTCCAGAAACACGGAGCCGTCGGGCTGCTCTATCGCGGTGACCGGCTTTGCTTTAGAGGACGTGGGGGGAACTTCATTAGAAGCTTTTTTGAACGACGCAAAATTGATTTCCAGCGAGATTTCGTCTCCATCGACTTGGTGCGCTTTATGTGTTCCCGTATCGGTATCGGGTTTTTCGACAGCGGCAGGATCAGCGCCAAGGGTAGCGTAAGATTCTATTTTTTCTGTCGCCAGCGCTTCTGTCGGTATCGTCGCTGCGGGCGAAGTCTCGGTAACGGCCGACGCAAAGGCAGGCTCGTTTTTCTCTTCCGCAGCCATTGCTGCGGTTGTTATCTCAGGCGGCGAAGGTGTTTCCGAGAGAGACCACTTATCCCAGCTTGTTTCTAATTTTTTTGTTACTGACGTTTCTTCCGGGTCGATCTTCGATTCGGTGTCCACGACCTCCTCGGTTGCGCTCGTCGGCGACGATGTGATCAGTGTTTTTTTTTGTGCCGTTTCACCTTTTGGCAATGTCGGAGGTAACGTTGTCGCCGCAAGCTCATGGGCCACTGTATTGATCGCTGCGTAAAGTGCGGCAGGGTCCGGACTGACCGTCTTGTTCTTGATAAGCGCGCCCACCCATTGGCGGAACTCATGTTCCGCCACATCCATCATTGTCAGCACGGCGGATGTCGCCGGGTAGTCTTTTTCAAGCAGTTGATTGTGGATTTTCTCGACATCGTAGGCCAGTTCACCTAATTCAGTCAGGCCCACCATCCTTCCCGAGCCTTTCAGCGTGTGAAATGCCCGGCGAACAGTGCGCAACGCTTCATGGTCGTGCGGATGTTTGACCAGTTGCGCGCGGTGTTCATGAACGCCGTCGAGCACTTCGATCGCTTCCTGTAGATAAATATCGAGCAATTCGGCATCGAGTTCGCTGGCGTCAACTTGCATCAGGCGCTGCGTTTCTGCCGAGGGCGCAGCTACGATTTCAGCAGTTTCGGGCAACGCCGACAGCAGCGTCGGGATTTCGGCAAAGACGCCAGCTTCTATTCGTTCACGAATAACTTTGGCCTTGTTAATCAGCGCGGCGTTGCCGACCAGTTTGGCATCGTCGCCAAGTGCCAAGATGATTTTTTCGATTTCCTTCCGCAGATGGCCAGCCTGCGGGTTTTGCCGCAACTGTTGACCAAGCTCCTGCAGTCGCGCAATATCTCTTTCAATGGAGGCTTCAATCGATGGTGCCGGAACGTTTTCCGGCCCGGCTGTCTCCGTAGGAATGTCTTTTATTTCCGGCGCAACCTGCTGTTGCCAAGCCGCGTCAGCATTCGTCGCTACCGGCGCGGCCGACATCTCCCCCAAACGCCACCGTCTTTCTTGTTGTCGATCCAGCAGCGGCAGAATCAATTCTTCGCGCTGAGGACGTTGTTGTTCAAGCGCCTCGATGTAAAAGCCCAGCGCCGACAGCGATTCCGCCAGTAATTCGAAATCTTTATGGTCGGGGGCGGTCTCGGGTTTGGTATAACGATCGATCTGCGTCATGCATGCTGATAACAGGTGGTCGGCGTTATCCAGCCCCAATATTCGCAATGCTCCACCGATTTCCCGGCCGTCCCGGGCCAATCCTTCCAGGCCGTCACGCTTGCTGTTGTCGCGGAAAAAGGCGTCGAGCTCTTGCTCCATATGTCGCAGATTGGTCTGAATGTCCTGCGCTACCTGCGCCAGCAGCAGGCGATTTTGTGCGCGTTCCGACAGCGCTGCCAGAGCCGGCACGTCCAGCGCCGGCAATGGCCGGTTGGTCAGCGCCGCATCAATCCGCGCGTTGATCGCCCGGACGTTTTCCGAAATGCCCGCAATCGACGCTCCTTGTTGCGCAAAGACATCTTCGGCAAACAACAATGCTGTTGCGTACTCCATGGCCACGGGCTCGGGAACATCCTGTACGGTCAGCAGATCGCAGCCTTTGAGCAGCCCTGCGAACAGCGGCTGCATTTCAGGGTAGGCCGACAGAGAGACCTTGTCGCGCAATGTCCGCAAGCTGTCGCAGAACTTCGGGTATTGGTCGATCTGGCCGCTCATCAGACGTTGCCAAAGACTCTTGGCTTCTGTAGCCAGTCCCTGCATTTCCCGCGTTGTTCGTAGCGTTGTCAACGTATCGACGGCCGGGCCACCTTCCGCGCTCGCCGGCAACAGCGCTTTCAACCGATAATGTTCCTGCACTTGCCGGATACGCTCACTGGCTGGTGCGCTGATCGCCAGGAAATACAGTATTTCCCGCTGCAACCGTTCGGCCACACTGCCGCCGCCATCAATCAAGCGCCGGATTTGCAGGTCGATCCGGGCCAGCAGATGTTTCAGCAAAAAAGTGTTGGCGACAGCTTCTTCCCGCACCGCGTCGAACAGTGCAATCGTTGTCCACCAGAATGTGCGCACTGTTTGTTGTGGCGTCACTACTTCGATATTCTCTGCTGCCTCGCGCATTGCTTCGGCGCCCTTGATGTCGCCGCGCAGCCAAGCCAGCAACCCGCGTTCATACAAGCGCCGTTCCCTGATCAGGAAGGTCGGGAATTGTGCCGGCTGAATGATATGTCGCGGGCCATCGTCTTCAAGTCTGGGCGACAGCTCGGGATAGAACAAATCGGCAGGATGGCTGATTTTCACTCCGCGTGAATGTTGCATCGCTTCGTAATCGGCGTATAGGCCGAGCGGCGTCAACGGCACGCCGTGGATAAGCTCAGCCAGAAAATTCTGTAGCTTGTGGCAGGCGCGAACAACGAGCGCGATGATAACGGCAGCCTCCGATTTCGAGGCGCTGCTGTCCAGGCGCTCCAATTGCTGTTCGATTTCATCGGTGTAGGCTTGCAGCGCATCCAGCCCGACCATATGAATGGCGCCGGCCGCCTGACGGAAATACGCCCGGGCGCGCCGCAGCGGCGAAGTGTCGCCCGAAGCGGGATCGAAAGCCTCCAGCGATTCCAGCGCGCGAATAAGGCTCTGATCGATCTCGCCCTGTACCCAGGACAATGGGCCGATATCAAACTCAGAATTGACGTCAGTGGCCATGGGTAAACTCTCCTTTTATAAGCCTGCTTTCAAAAGCTCGCTTCTTCGCAACATCTCGCTGTCCGATTTTCCGTCAAAAATGATTACACTGCTTCGCCGCTTAATCAATCTTGAAGCCGGATACCGCTGCCCGCAATTCCGCCGCCACCTGCGCCAATTGGCCGATCGATACGGTGGTCTGCTCGGTGCCTTGCGTGGTGTCCTCGGTCGTCGTCAGAATACCGGCGATACCGGTGCGCACTTCTTCCACCGACGCCGCCTGCGCGCGCGTTTGTTGCGAAATACCTTGAATCAGTTGCGCCAGCGTGTTTGATACCCGCTCAATTTCCGCCAGCGCTCGGCCGGCTTCTTCGGACAACCGCGTACCTTCAACCACTCCGGAGGTCGAACGCTCCATCGCTGATACCGCATCCTGTGTGTCGGCCTGAATCGTTTTCACGATCGCTTCGATCTGCTTGGTCGCTTCGCCTGACCGTTCCGCCAACCGCTGCACCTCTTCTGCCACCACCGCGAAGCCGCGGCCGGCTTCGCCGGCGGCGGCGGCCTGAATCGCCGCATTCAGCGCCAGCACGTTGGTCTGCTCGGTAATGTCGGAGATCAAGCCGACGATTTCGCCGATTTCCAACGACGAATCGCCAAGGCGTTTGATTCGTTTGGCGGTTTCCTGAATCTGGGTACGGATATCGCTCATGCTGCCGATCTGGCTGCGCACAGCTTCGCCGCCTTTGTTTGCCGCCTCCAGCGATTGTTGCGCCACTTGCGCTGATTGCGTCGCCGATTGCGCGACTTCGCTGATGGACTGCGTCACATCCAGTACGGTGTTGGCCGTTTTCTGGATTTCCTGGCTTTGCTGCTGCGATGACACATACAGTTGTTCGGAGATTTTCTGTGCTTTCTCGGTTTCCTGCGCCACTTGGTCGGCCGCCTGGTTGATGCCGCGGATCACCGACGACATTTCATCAAGCGTGAAATTCAGAGCGTCGGCGATAGCGCCGGTAATCGCCTCGCTCACTGTTGCCCGCGTTGACAGGTCGCCCTCGGCTACCTGCGAAGTTTCGTTGAGCAGCAACAGAATCGCGTCCTGGTTGCGGGCATTTTCTTGTTCGCTGGCGCGAATCTGGGCTTGTGTTTCAAGAGCGACGAATCGCCCCACGTAAAGCAGAATAGCCAGCGCTGCCAGCGCCAGCAGTACGATCAAGCCGATCAGCAGCGGGGAGAGGCCCTGTGTCGCATACGCCTGCGATAACTCGATAGCGTTCCGCTCAGTCCCGGCAACTTGAGGGCGCACGCGCTCTTTGGCGCTCAGAAAACCGGCGTAGCCGTTGGCGTCTGCCAGAACAGTGTTCAGCGCTGCCTCAAACGGCTCTGCTGCCGCCATGAATTCTCCCAGCTTGAGGCGCGATGTTTGCGCTCGCAATCCCGGCTCGCGCAGTAAGCGTGTCGTCAGACTGCGGTAGTGGAGCGTTTCTTCGCTCAGTTTTGCTAATGTGGACTCATCGGGGTTGGAGGCGCCCAGCAAAGTATCGCCATAGCGCGACAAGCGCTGTGTGGTTCCCTCAAGTTGCGCTGCCAGCTCTGTCAATGCGGCGGGCTCGCCGTCGCGCAGCACCTGTTGACTGACTGTTCGCGCCTGGACAAAGGGCGATCCGTCGTCGGCGCCGACCAGCGTCTTATGCGCTTCTCCCAACCGGTCGAGCAAGTCTCTTTGCGATTGCAATGCGGCCAGATCGCGTTTGATCGGCTGCCATTCTTCCTGAACTCGCGCCAAGAGGCGATCGGCTGCCAGCGCCGATGGTGATTTCAGGATACGAATACCTTTATCCGCCGATAGCGTTTCCAGGGTTTGTTCTACTTTTTGGGTGTTCTGGCGCAGGCGCGTCAGCGTCGCGCCGCTGTCGCGCGCGGTCAGGCGTTCAAGGTCGGCGGTCATTGAGTATAACGCCTCGCCCACTTCCGACATCGCTGCCGCATGGTGCGAGGCTTGCGCAACCTCGCGGTATTGCAAGTAAACGGCAATTGGCGGGATTAGCAAGACTACAAATAATGCAATCGCGCTTCTCACCAGCACGGCCGGAATCGGCACTTTTTTTACCAGGGGGGTCTCCATCGCCATACGCTCTCCGCCTCTTTCTTCTCTCGTCAATTCATCAAGAAATCAAAATCTACTAACGTCCAATGTGCTGAAATTCGGAATCCTGCGCCAGTTTGCTCAGGTTGGCCTCGTGCCAGACATGGCCTTCGGCGTCCATCCAGTTCTGCACGTTCCACACTTTGTCCTGCGTTCCCTGTCCGGTCGGCGCGAAACCCTTGACACTGCGCAAGCCATAGACTTGTTGAACCAGAAGCGCTGTATTCACCGCGCCGGTACTGCGGGAAAGCAAGACCAGCCGCGCCTCTGCGTTGTGAGCCGTCGGCGCTTTGCCTAGAAATAGCGAAAAATCGATCACACTGTATAAATTACCGCGCACATTGGTCAGCCCCAGAAACCACGGCTGGGTCAAGGGCACCGGCGTGATCGGCGGCGACACCAGGACTTCTTCCGTTTGCTGCAAGCGGCACAGCCAGCGCTCGCCACCCGCCGCAAACCCCAATTGCGACACCATGTCTTCCACTGCCGTCGGTGCCATCATCCGCGAGACCAGCTCGTTCTGGAAGGCGCGCAGATCGGTACGTTTGGCGGAGCGCGGTTTTAGTGTCGAAGAACTCATTTTGCCGTCGTTGTCAGCGTTTCAAGCATTCGTCGATTTTGGCCAGCAACTCGTCCTTGCGAATCGGCTTGGTGAGATATTCGCAAGCACCCTGACGCAGCCCCCAGATGCGGTCGGTTTCCTTGTCTTTGGTCGTACACAGCAGCACCGGGATGTCCTGGGTTTCCGGCGTTCGTTGCAAAATCCGGGTGGCCTGAAAGCCGTTTAAGCCGGGCATCACCACATCCATCATGATCAAGTCCGGCTTGATTTCCCTGGCTCGGGCGATGCCGTCCTCGCCGCTTTCGCTCTGGAACACATCATGCCCGCCCTGAGAGAGATACTCACTCAGCAGGTGTCGTTCCGTTTGAGAATCATCGACCACCAAAATCTTTGCCATAGCTTCGCCCGTATTTCAGTATTTTTTCATTTTCCGGCTGTATTACCCTACGCGCCTCATGGCCGCCGCCGCACATGCGCGGCCACAGCTCTCAACAGTTCATCTTTGGTAAACGGTTTGGTCAGGTATAAATCCGACCCCACCATTCGACCGCGTGCGCGGTCGAACAGGCCGTCCTTTGATGACAGCATGACCACCGGCGTGTGCTTGAACTTGACGTTGCGCCGCAGTAACGCGCAAGTCTGATACCCGTCCAGCCGCGGCATCATGATATCGACGAAAATCAGATCCGGCTTTTGATCGGCGATTTTGGACAGCGCATCAAAACCGTCTTCTGCCAGAATCACCACACAACCCGCTTGCAACAGGAAAATCTCGGCGCTACGCCGGATGGTGTTGGAGTCGTCGATGACCATTACCTTGATGCCTGCCAGTTGGTCCGTTTCCATCAACTTCTGTCCTTTTCTTCAAAAGCGGCCTCCTCCCCACCATTTCAAGGCTGCTGTCCCACCCCCGCAGGGAAGCTCTTTTACACAATTTAAGATTCTGCCATGTTTCGGCGGCAACTTTCCAGCGAAAACGCCCTTATCACCCGATAAAGTCCGGAAGCCGTCGCATTCCCGACACTGCGCCCGGCATACGGCGGCTCCTGCCGCGTTCCTAGCGGCCAAGGAACATCGTATAAGCCGGGTTCCCGGTCTCCTCGGCATAAGCATATCCGAGGTTTTCCAGGAAGGACTGAAACGCCCCGTCATCGGCGGGCGGTACCTGGATGGCCACCAGCACCCGGCCATAGTCTGCCCCGTGGTTACGGTAATGGAACAGGCTGATGTTCCAGCCGGCGCTCATTTTGCTCAGGAAATTGAGCAGCGCGCCCGGGCGCTCGGGAAACTCGAAGCGGTACAGGCGCTCATTGTCAACCTGCGGCGCATGGCCGCCGACCAAATGGCGGATGTGCAGTTTTGCCATTTCGTTGTCGGACAAATCGTGCGCCTCGATGCGCTGTGTCGCGAATTCGGTCAACAGTCGCTCTTTCTCCTGGCGGTCGAGCACTTCAATGCCGACGAAGATGTGCGCAACTTCGGAGTCGGCATAACGGTAGTTGAATTCGGTGATGGCGCGGCGGCCGATGATTTCACAAAACGCCCGGAAACTGCCCGGCCGTTCGGGGATACTGACCGCGAAGATCGCCTCACGCGCTTCGCCTAACTCGGCGCGTTCAGCGACAAAACGCAGTCGGTCGAAATTCATGTTAGCGCCGCTGGCGATCGCCACGCAGGCTGCCGCCGGGGCGCCGTGCGTTTCGATCCAGCGTTTGGCGCCAGCCACGGCCAGTGCGCCCGCTGGCTCCAGAATCGAGCGCGTATCGACAAATACGTCCTTGATGGCGGCGCAGATTTCATCGGTGTCGCACAACACGATTTCGTCAACATATTCCCGCACCAGCCGGAATGTTTCCTCGCCGACCCGCTTGACCGCGACACCGTCGGCGAACAAGCCGACATTGGCGAGTGTCACCCGTTCATTGGCCTTGAGCGATTGCGCCATCGCGTCGGAATCGACCGGTTGTACGCCGATCACCTCGATGTCGGGGCGCACCTGCTTTACATAAGCGGCGATACCGGCAATCAGTCCACCGCCGCCGATCGGCACGAAGATCGCCGAGATTTCGTCCTGATGCTGGCGCAGAATTTCCATACCGATGCTGCCTTGCCCGGCGATCACATCAGGGTCGTCATAGGGATGAATGAACACCGCACCGGTTTGCCGCTGTAACGTCAGCGCATGTTCATACGCCTCATTGAACGACTCGCCATGCAATACGACTTGAGCGCCGCGCTCTGTCACTGCCGCCACCTTGATCTGCGGCGTCGTCTCCGGCATTACGATGGTTGCCTTGCAGCCCATCTTTTGCGCCGCCAGCGCCACCCCTTGCGCGTGGTTGCCGGCGGAGGCCGCCAGCACGCCGCGATCGCGTTCGGTACGACCCAGCTGCGCCATCTTGTTATAGGCGCCGCGCAGCTTGAACGAAAATACTGGCTGCTGATCCTCGCGTTTCAACCACAGCGGCACACCGATCCGCGCCGACAATACCGGCAAAGGATCCAGCGCCGATTCCTCGGCGACATCATAGACTTTGGCCGTCAGGATTTTTTGCAGATAATCCCGCATGACAACATTCCTTATTCAATTCAACAGATAAGCATAGCAGATTCAACCGTCCGGCATCGGAAAAGGTTTTAAGGAATCTGTGAGAAAGCACAAAATACGGCACCTTGTCGTTTACAATCCGGGCTGTAAACTCAAGCCGCTCCCGTAATGCGATCTTCTCCCGCCTCTTCCGCTGCTCCGTCCCTGTTGGCCGCCGTCGATCTCGGCTCCAACAGCTTTCGTCTCGAACTCGGCGAAGTGCGCGGCCATCAAATCCGCGTGGTGGAAACCTTACGCGAAATGCTGCGTTTCGGCGGCGGGCTGGACAAGAAAAACCGTATCACCGCCGCTGCCCGCCGCCGGGCGTTGATGTGCCTCGCCCGCTTCGGTGAGCGTTTACGGGACTTCAATCCTTCGCATGTTCGCGCTGTCGCCACCAATACTTTCAGAATAGCCGCCAATGTTGACGATTTTCTGCCTGAAGCAGAGATGACGCTCGGCTTTCCGATCGAGGTCATCTCCGGCCATGAAGAAGCGCGTCTTATCTATCTTGGTACTTCCTATTGTTTGCCGCGCTCATCAACGCCGCGGCTCATCATGGACATCGGCGGCGGCTCGACCGAATTCATCATCGGCCAGGGACGGCAGCCACAGAAACTGGAATCGCTCAAACTCGGTTGCGTCAACATGAGCAAACGCTTTTTTGCCAAAGGCAAGTTGTCGGCGGACAACTTCAAAAAGGCTGAAACCTATGCTCGCGCCGAGATCGAGCCGATGGCTCGCGCCTTCGATCGCAAATACTGGCGCGAAGCTTTTGCTTCGTCGGGAACGGCGCTGGCGTTGACGGAAATTCTTGAAGCCAACGGTTTCTCGCCCAGCGGCATTACGCCCGATGGGTTGACGGTGTTGCGCAAAAAAATGATTGCCGGAAAAACCCTCGGCAACCTGAAACTGGCGGCGTTAAAACCGGAACGGGTGCCGGTGCTGGCTGGCGGATTGGTCATCATGCGCGCCGCGATGGACGAACTGCGCATCCCGCGCATCGCGCCGGTCGGCGGCGCCATGCGCCTCGGCGTTCTTTATGAACTGCTGGGGCGTCACCATGATCACGACAGCCGCGACACTACCGTCGAGCAGTTGCTCGACGATTACCCGCTCGATCGCCCGCACGTTCGCCGCATCGCTGCGCTGGCGCTGGAACTGTTCGAGCAGCTTCACCCGAAAGGCGATGCCGCCGACGCACAAATGCTGCAATGGGCGGCGCTGTTGCATGGCGTCGGCGCCTCGATCTCGCATGTTGGCTACCACCGGCACAGCGCCTATATTCTGCAACACCGCGATATGCCCGGTTTTTCGTCGGCCGAACAAAAGCATCTGGCGGCGCTGGCGCTTACCTGTCGCGGCAGCCTCGGTAAGGCCATGCCGTATCTGCATGAAACAACGCTGCGTTCACAAATTCTGGCGCTGCGGCTGGCGCTGCTTTTTTATCGCGCCCGTCGCCCGATCGAATTGCCTGCTATCCGGCTTCGTATGCGAGGAAAAACATTGCACTACCACCTCAGCACCCGCTGGCTCGCCGCCCATCCGCTGACCGAATACCTGGTCGACAAAGAACGGTGCGAATGGGAAACGGTGGGGTGGCAGTGGAAAGAAGAACGCTTGCGTTAACTTGGTGTATTGTTTCCCTGTGCTTCCATGAGCTTTTCTCAGCGTTGCGCTGCGCGAAGTCGCAGAGCGTGGAATTCACAAAGCCTTCCCCTTCAAGGGGAAGGATTGGGTGGGGATGGGATTGCAGTTGTTTTACGCGAAACCGCGAAAAAGAAAATCCTTTCTCTCTCGCTTGCAGGAGAGAGAAGGGAAACCCGTCACACCCTGTGCCGCAGCGCCGCGAAACAAAATAGGATGGCGTTTGCCCCGCTGCCTCACCGCCGAACAGTTCGAAATGGCGAGATAAATCCCGTTCTACGAGATCTGACACGGACAAACGATCCCGCTTGCCCGTGGTTTGTTGCTATGGATAACGACTAGCGTCAGCCGGAGATCATAAGATCAGAAACACGGCTGTCTGACTTTTCCACCGTGAACCCGGCCAAAGCGTTTAAGGCTTTCTCTCTCGCTTTGGGGTTTCTGTGGTTGAAGCAGAGATAAACATTGTCATTCTTCCGGTCACTCTTGCGAAGAACCATAACGTGCCATTTGTCTGAGTCGAAAGAGACATCTTTCGAAGAAGGCATTTTGCAGCTCAACGCATCACATACGGCATAATACAACGGCATAATAAATCCTTTCTCCCGATAGCCGGGATGTATGGAGGTTTAACAATGACGAGAATTATTTAACGAGAGCTATTTGTCTGCCGACCTGTCTATGTTGGAGCTTTTTTAGACGACGGCTGACAAAAATTTTATCTAATAAATAGCGGAAAAACAAGCTCGGGCAAGTGAAGTGCCGCCTAAGAGCCAAAAACATGATTTAACCACAAAGAGCGCAAAGAAGAATTCTCACGCGGAGGTGCGGAGAACGCGGAGCCCGTTGGAGTGAGACGAAGCGCAATTCCAGCGATCCTCTCTTAGCTATCTATGGCTCTTGATCCCAGACGCAACGCCCCTCTTTCCGCAGCGCCGCCAGGTAAGCTTGATGCTCAGCCTGTTCGTCGTTGCTGGCGCGCAGAATTTTGAGAGGATGCGCGCTATTGAATGCGGTTGCCGTCGCGTCGGGGCGGCTCGGCTGGCTCAACGACGGCGCCATCGCCAGCGATTCCTGACCACGGGTCAGCGCCAGATACACCTCGGCCAGCAACTGTGCGTCCAGACAGGCGCCGTGCAGCGTGCGGTGTGCGTTGGAAATGCCGAAACGCTCGCACAGCGCATCGAGGTTGTTGCGTTTGCCCGGGAACAGTTCGCGTGCTTTTTGCAGCGTATCGGTCAGGCGACCGTAGATTTGCGCGCACGGCAATTTGTCGAGGCGCTCCAGCTCGGCATCGAGAAAGGCGATGTCGAACGGCGCGTTGTGAATGATCCACTCAGCGCCCCGGCAAAACGAGACGAATTCATCGGCGATGTCGGCGAACAGCGGCTGATCTTGCAGTTTTTCCAGTGTCAATCCGTGAATTTTGGCGGCTTCGACGTCGATGTCGCGCTCTGGATTGAGGTACCAGTGGCGAATCTCACCGGTAGGCCGCCGCGACACCATTTCCAGCGCCGCCAATTCAATGATACGGTGCCCCTGTTGCGGGTACAGGCCGGTGGTTTCGGTGTCGATGACGATTTGGCGCATCGTGACATTGTAGCGTATGAAATCTTCCGGCTTGAAGGGCGAGTTAAAGATCGCGTCCTCCGCATGAAATGCCCTGAAAGGAGCCTCTTATCCAAGCCACAATATATGACGATAGAAAATACCGAAAACGCTCGACTTTTGCGCCAAAGCACCGGAAAATAACACGTTTGCCCGGTCGGGGCGTATCGTCGGCGGTCGGGGAAATTCATATGATGAGGGGGCGCACGCAGTTTGAGCGTTCGCGGGGTTTTGCCGCGAAAAGGAGGTCAAAGCATGCTTCCGGCGCCTGAAATGGCTTTTTAGGGAAAACACTATGTCACCACTCGTACTTTCACTGTTGTGTGCTGTTGTCGCCATTCTTTATGGCGTCTTTACGATTCGTTCGATTCTTGCCAAACCCGCCGGTAACGAGCGGATGCAGGAAATCGCCGCCGCCATTCAGGCCGGCGCCAAGGCGTATCTCAACCGCCAATACACGACGATCGGCATCGTTGGAATCGTGCTGTTTCTCGTCGTTGGCTTTTTCCTCAACTGGGCTACAGCCTGCGGCTTTCTGATCGGCGCCGTGTTGTCGGGCGTTGCCGGTTACGTCGGTATGAACGTGTCGGTACGTTCCAACGTGCGCACTGCCGAAGCGGCGCGCAGCGGGCTGGCGGCGGCACTCGATGTCGCGTTCCGCGGCGGTGCGATCACCGGCATGCTGGTGGTCGGCCTCGGCCTTCTGGGTGTCGCCGGATTCTTTTTGTATCTGCAGAAAACGGCCGGTGCTTCCGACGATTTGCATCACATCATTCAGCCACTGGTCGGTCTGGCTTTCGGTGGTTCGCTGATTTCGATCTTCGCGCGTTTGGGCGGCGGCATTTTCACCAAGGGCGCTGACGTTGGCGCCGATCTGGTCGGCAAGGTTGAAGCCGGTATCCCCGAAGACGATCCGCGCAATCCGGCGGTGATCGCCGATAACGTCGGCGATAACGTCGGTGACTGCGCCGGTATGGCTGCCGACTTGTTCGAGACGTATGCGGTAACGATTGTCGCGACGATGTTGCTCGGCGCGCTGATGTTGCCGATGGTCGGCGAGGCGGCGGTAACGTACCCGCTGGCGCTCGGCGGTTTCTCAATCATCGCTTCGATCATCGGAACATTCTTCGTCAAGAGCGGTAGCGGCAAGATCATGCGAGCGCTGTACAATGGCCTGATCGTCGCCGGTATTCTGGCGGCGGCGGGTTTTGCGTTCATCACTTACAAAATGCTCGGCAACATCGCCGACGTGTATCCCAATCTGTCGTGGGGACGACTTTATGGCGCGTCGCTGATCGGTCTGGTGCTGACTGCCGCGATGGTTGTTATCACCGAGTATTACACCGGCACCGATTTCAAGCCGGTCAAGCACGTTGCGCAAGCGTCAACGACCGGCCACGCGACCAATATCATCGCTGGTCTTGGCATCTCGATGAAATCGACCGCGCTGCCGGTGCTGGCGGTGTG
This sequence comes from Pseudomonadota bacterium, assembly GCA_009786025.1. Lineage (GTDB taxonomy): Bacteria > Pseudomonadota > Gammaproteobacteria > Burkholderiales > Casimicrobiaceae > UBA931. The sequence goes on from WQUA01000024.1 coordinate 18,337, forward strand.
TGCGTCGATTCTCGGCGCTTATGAATTGGCAGGGTTGTTCGGCATTGCGGTCGCAGCAACCGCGATGTTGTCAATGACCGGCATCATCGTCGCACTCGACGCTTACGGGCCGATTACCGATAACGCTGGCGGTATTGCTGAGATGAGCGAGTTACCGGATTCGGTGCGTGCTGTGACCGATCCGCTTGACGCGGTCGGCAACACGACGAAAGCGGTGACCAAAGGCTACGCAATCGGTTCCGCTGGGTTGGCGGCGCTGGTGCTGTTCGCCGATTACACGCACGCGCTCGAAAATTACGGGATCAATATCAAATTCGATCTCTCCGAGCCGATGGTGATTGTCGGTCTCTTCATCGGCGGCTTGATTCCGTACCTCTTCGGCGCGATGGCGATGGAAGCGGTTGGTCGCGCCGCCGGGTCGGTCGTGCTTGAAGTGCGCCGCCAGTTCAGGGAAATCGTCGGCATCATGGAGGGTAAAGCCAAGCCCGAATACGGCAAGGCGGTCGATATGCTGACCAAAGCGGCGATCAAGGAAATGATCATCCCGTCGCTGTTACCGGTGCTGGTGCCGGTTATCGTCGGATTGGTGCTCGGCCCGAAAGCGCTCGGCGGTTTGCTGATGGGCACGATCATCACCGGAATTTTCGTGGCGATTTCGATGACCACCGGCGGCGGCGCCTGGGATAACGCCAAGAAGTACATTGAGGACGGCAACTTCGGTGGCAAAGGTTCCGACGCGCACAAAGCGGCAGTGACCGGCGATACGGTTGGTGATCCGTACAAAGATACTGCCGGCCCAGCGGTTAACCCGCTGATCAAGATCATCAACATCGTCGCGCTGTTGATCGTACCGTTGTTGCCGCACGGCGAACAACCGGCGGCAAAAGCCGAAGCGATTGTCGCGCCGGCCGTTGTGGTCGCAACACCCGCTGTCACAGCTACGGCTGTTGCTACCGATGGCGCGTCGATCCGCACCGAAGGCGGCGTGGTCAATTTCTACTTTGCCAGCGGCAGCGCGCAAGTCGCGCCCGGCGCGCAAGAAGCGTTGGTTGACGTGGTCAAGGCCGTGCAAGGCGGCAAGCGGGCGGTGATCAGCGGTTATCACGACGCCAGCGGCGACCCGGCCCGAAACCAGGAACTGGCCAAACAGCGCGCTCTTGCGGTCGCCGAAGCTTTGAAAGCAGCCGGTGTGCCTGAAGCCGGCATCGACCTGAGCAAGCCGCCGCAAACGCTGGCCAGCGGCACACCCGACGAAGCTCGGCGGGTTGAGGTGACGCTGGAGTAAAACTTCAGATTGAACGAACCGCGTTTGTTCAACAGCCAATAAAAACCGCCCGGTTCATTGACCGGGCGGTTTTTTTTATTGTGTGGCAACGAACGCCCAGGCGTGCTTCTCAAGTACGTTCAGATACGGCCGAGTATAGTGCTCAGCAAATCGTCCGCAGAACCCCCCTGGTTTTGCTTGGCGTTTTGCGCCTGTCCCAGCGCGGCGGTCAACCCGCCCGAGTCCAGATTGTTGGTTTGCGCGTGCTGGGCGACATGAGAGAGAGCGAACGGCGTGAGAATTTGCAAAAGCTGCCTGGCCTTTTCCGCACCAAGTCCCGTGGCTTTCCCCAGGCCCTCTTGCGCATGCGATTGTGCGCCGCCGAAGAGTTGACCCAGAATAGCGCCCGCGTTGGACTGCGCGCCGCCGCCCAGTGCCGCACCGATTAAACTACCCAAACCCGAGCCGCCTGAACTCGAGCTGCTTTGTCCTTGCGAGCCGCCGGTCAGGCTGCCTAACACGCCGCCAAGCATTCCGCCCAGACTGTCAACGAGGCCGCCTTGAGTTTGACTGCCTGTGCCCTGGCCAGCCTTGCCTTGCAGCAACGATTGCAGCAGCGCGCCCACGCCGCCGGGTTGTTGCGCATGATGACTCAGCGCGCCGACGATCAGCGGCAACGCCGAAGCGATGGCTTTTTGAGCCGTTGCTGCATCTATCCCCAGTTGCTGTGCAATCTGACTGACCGGCGCGCCCTTTAGTTGACTGAGCATGCTGTCGATGAGTGAACTCATGAAATGTCCTTTCTGTTGAAAAAATCAGGTTAAGAAATAGAAAGCTCAGGGTAAGCCCAGCCCCGAACCGGCAACAACACCCCCATCTGTTTCAAAACCATGAATGGGTTTTATGGCTTGTTTATGTTCCAACCCAATTATCCTATCCTCTTTCTCGGCTGTAGTAAAAACAAATCGGCGCAGGGGACAAAAATATCCTGCTCCGGTTTATTTTTTGTCTTTTTCATTTTCTTCTCGTTGGCGCAGGCGTTCGTCGATGTCGATGTCGGGATGGCGTGCGCGCAATTGCCGCAACAGAAGTTGCGCCTCTTCTTCCTTTCCAGCGCGGCGTAAATCGAGGACGTGTCTCAGTTGCGCGTCGATCTCCGCTTCTTTCTCCTTTGCCGCCTCATTCTTTGTCGCGCCCTGCGCCGGGGATGCGCCTGCTCCGACGGGAGGCATTGCGAGAGCTTCGGCGGGAGGCGGCGAAGCAGGAGCGACTGCGGCGTCCATTCTATCCGCCAACACTGGCGCAGGAGCCGGCTTTGCTGATACGGGGGAGGGTGCGGGCGCAGGTATCGGCGTCGGCTTCGGCGATGTTTGCAATGCTTCTTGCGGCGGTGGGCTGGCGGCGGCAGGTTGCGCTTCTTCTGCGATGCCGGCTTGGGGGCGTGTCTCCGACGCCGAAGGCATCCGTGCGCGCGAAGTTGCGTCAAGGGATGCGTCGGGGATAGCAACCGAAGTGGCGGCCTCCGTTTTTTTTACCTCCAGCATCGGAGCAGGCGCTGGCGTTGTGGACGTAGCTGGCACAGTGGAAACCTGTCTTGGCGGTTCTGCTTCCGCAGCTTTTTCCTCAACGGGCGAGGTTGTTTTTTCTGGCATGGCGACAGAAAGTTCCGGGTTCGCCATGGCGACGGTGTTTTCGGACGGCGGTGGAGAGAATATGTTTTCGCGGTTGGCTTGCAGGATAAGTCCAAGCGCGACGCCTAAAAAAATACCGGCGGCGACCATCTGTCCGAGATGGCCGTGCCCGCTGCTGCTGCCGAGGAGCCAGTGTGAAAAGCGGTCAAACGCGGAGCGGACATTCAGCGCTTTCGGAGCGGATAGCGATGCAGAGGCCACTGTTGCGCGCGCCGTGCGAACTTCCGCCGCCCGCTGGGCGGCGGCGTTCAGAATGGCGGCGTCCAGCGCCGGAGCGAGCGCGGGTTGCTGCATGCCGCGGGCAGCTTGCAGCAGTTCGACGTCGTCCATGTCGTTCATGGCAGTGGGTGAAGGAGAATGGGTGGGCGGTTTCATGAGAATACCTTCAGTTCCAGTTCCGCAGATTTCAGTTCCTCTGCGGGCGACAGCGAGCGCAAACGCTGCCGCAGTTTGGTGAGCGCATAGCGGTAGCGGCTTTTGATCGCTTCGAGCGGGGTATCCGTCAGCGCGGCGATTTCGGCAAGCTCCATCCCGGCGTGTGCGCGCAGCAGGAAAACTTCGCGCTGGGGCAATGGTAGCGTTTCCAGCGCGGCGCCGATGTGCCGCAACTGCTCAGCGCGCAAAGCCAGCGTTTCAGGCGTTTCAGGCGTGCTGTCGTGTTTGTCGAGCGGCGTGTATCTGGCTTCGTCAAACGTTTCCATCGCGGCGCTGTCATCCCGCCGCCAATGGTCAATCAACCGATGGCGGGCAATCTGATACAGCCAGGTTTTGAAGCGGGCGCGACCGTCAGGCATGGCATCACTCCGGATCAGCGCCAGCCAGGTTTCCTGAAAAATCTCGTCGGTGCGCGCTGCGTTGGAACACAGGCCATGAATGAAACGGTAAAGTCCAGTGCGGTGACGGCGGTAAAGTTCCGCGAACGCTTCCTCGTCGCCATCGCGGTAACGCGCGAGTAATGTCTCGTCGCTGTCGGGATCGGCGGCAGGGTGGGCGTTGGTAGCGGAAGGGGATGACATTGCTGCATTTTATCGTAGCCTCCGGGTTTTCTCCCCCGCGCGCGGGAGCGCGCGGGGACCATTGAAGGAGGTGGGCTTGGGTGAATCCCCCCACACCTACTTCATCTGCTTTTTCAGGGCTTCCTTGACGCTGGTGTCGAAGGAGCTTTCCAGGGGGCGAGGAGAAGAGGCCTTTTCCTGTTCAAGAATGAAGGCATCGCGTTTGGACACCAGCGCCTCCAGTTGCTGCGCCAGTTCCTTGCGCTCGCTCGCCTTGGCCTCCAGATAGGCCGCCTGTTCGGCCGCCGACATTTTTTGCATGGCTTCCGGCAGTTCGGTTTTCGGCAGTTCAGCGAGTTTCTTGCGCCCTTCCCCCACGTCGGCCACCAGATCGCCGTCGCCGGTGACCACGGCTTCGCCTTTGCGGGACTTGCTGACGAAGGCGGCCATGTCCGCTGCCACCGGCGCGGGGGCCGCGGCGGCCAGGCCGGCTCGGCTCTCGACTTCTCGTACCCGCATCGAAGAACCGTAGGGAATGACTGTCAGGTGGAGCTTGCGCTGGATGATCAGTATATCGTCATCATAGGGCGTGACGATCACCGTGACCCGGCCTCCATCCTGCGGAATGGCGAGGTATTCGCCCCTGCCCAGTCCAGCCATTTCCTTCCAGATTTTACGGGTAGAGAGATCGCTGCCCGCTTGTACGGTGTTGACGACGATGCCTTTTTTCACGGCTTCTGCGATAACCTCGGGATATTTGCGATCCTGCTTGTAATCCATGTGGGGCGGGGCGTCGCCGACCAGGAACAGGATGCGATCAGCCTTGATCTGATTTTTGTCGCTCCAGCCCAGCTTGGTCACGGCCACGTCCAGCGCCTCGTTGACCGACTCCGGGGTGTCGCCGCCACCGTCAGCCCTGAAGGCCAGCAACTTTGCGTAGATGCTCTGGATGTCCGTGGTTAAGGAAAACTCCTTGGTGACGTATTCGTCACCGATGTCTCTGTAACCAACAAGACCGAAGCGAATTTCCGAGTTCGGATATTGATCCACAATGGTATTGGCGATAGACCAAATTTTTTTCTTGGCGCCGTCAATCAGGCCGGTCATTGATCCCGTGGTGTCCAGGACGAAGGCGACTTCGACCCGCCGTTTGGCGACGGCGGTGTCCGCCAGGGCGGGGAAAGCCAAAAGAAACATGAGCAGACAGAGGGCGGCGGACGCAAAGCGCGACAAAACAGCGGCTATACCGGGTTTGCAATGCGAGGTGTTCATGAAATTCTCCAGATCAGTAAGGTAAAGGGTTGACGACGCGGAAAAGGGTTCAGCGCGTCGTTGCTTGCGTGGAGTTAGACGCAGGGAAAGGGCGATTCGGGTTAAAATAAAAATTATCCTGATTTTTATTAAATAAACTTTCTTTTATACGACGAACTGTCACGGCACTCTTTTTGTTCTCCGACGCGACGTTCCTTCCCGCCATGCTGCTCCTGAAAAATCTTTTCAAGAAGAAAGCCCTGAACATCCATCAGCGGATTGCCGTGCCGGTATTGTGTTATCACAGCTCTCACATTTGGGGGACCGCTTATTCTCAAAATAACCACACTGCGCTGGAAGAGGATTTGCGTTATCTTTTGCACTCGCAGTACCGGCTGCTTTCGCCTACTGCTTTGGCGTTAGCGCTCCGTCAGGGAAACGACGCGCTTCTGGCGGAGAAACTCGCTTGCATCACTTTCGATGACGGAATGGATTTTGACTATTTCGATCAGGAACACAAAGACGCAGGGTTCGTCAAAAGTTTTCACAGCATTCTGAGCGAAAGTCCTTTGCAGAAAACCGTCGTCGGCAAGACGGCGCCGAATGACGCTTCAAGCGTCGCGTTCATGATCGTTTCCGCAACTGCACGTCAAGCCATCGACCAAACCTGTCTTGGCGAAAACCAGTTTTGCGACCGTTGGTGGCGCGAGTGTGCGCAAAAAGGCGTCATCGGCATCGGCAACCACAGTTGGGATCACGCCACCGAAGCTCTTGATACCGTTTATCAAGCCGACAACATCAAAGGCGCCTTTCACGCAATCAATACTTACGCCAATGCCGATCAGCAAATACGCGCCGCGCAGGATTATCTCGACGAGGTTACGGGCGGTTGCGCCACGCCGTTGTTTGCCTATCCGTACGGCCATACTTCGGATTACCTTGTCAACGAGTATTTTCCGAATTACGAAAAAGAGCATCGGCAACTGGCGGCGTTCGGCACCGGCGGCGAACCGGTGACGCGAAGCAGCCATCTTTGGGCGCTGCCGCGCTATGTGTGCGGCCAACACTGGCGAACTCCTGAAGAATTCGGGAAGATTTTTACCGACCTGGGCTCTTCCTGATTTTGGAGACCGCTCATGAATTTTCTGAAACGCTTGCTGAAAATGATAGGGAACAAACCCCCGTCCGCCTTCGGCGGGCTTCCCCTTTCAAAAGGGGGCAAGGTGGAAACACCCGCTCAGCCTCCTTACGCCGCTTCCCATATCTCGGACGTTCTTTGCGTCACCGAAATAGCGAATGCCGAATTCTTCGTTGGCGATCTTTTCCGTCGGCGCTTCAACACGCCGTCTTTTCCCGACATGCCGCGACATTTCGTCGCGTTCTACAAAAGCGACGAAAACACCATGATGCCGGTCGGTTACGTCCATCAAACACCTTGGGAGAATTGCTACCTGTGCGGCGGGTTGGTGATTGACGACCGGCGTTATCGGCTCATTCCAGCGGAACATCGCCAAATCATTCGGGATGCGGGCGGCGTTGCCGAATACTTGCAACGCAAAAGTTTTGCTGCGATCAGCGAAAACGCCTTGGCGATCTGGGGATTCGTCGGCGACAAACTGGCCGAGCAAGTCGATCTGCGTGTCGGCTTCGTTCATACTGGCGTTCCTCATCTGATGGTCGTCTGGCTAAAGACGCTGCCGGAAGAAGAAAAAGTGATGTGGATTCAAAAAGCTGCGGCGCTGGGGCCATTTTAGATTTATCCGCAAAGAACGCAGAAAAGACGTTTAACTACGAAAAACACGGAAAATACGAAAGCGCTAGATCGCGGCGAGTAAAGCGAGCCGCAACGTGTCGGCCTCACGCGGAAACGCAAAGTGCGCTGGAGATATTCTTTGCGCTCTTTGCGGCTAATTTATTTTTGTTGGTGGCGGACACGCTACGCTTCGCCCGCCCGTTTGCTACGCTATCCGATTTCTGATCTCCGCCGCCAGCGCCCGCGCTTCTTTGCCAGGGTCGTCGGCGAAGAGGATGCTGCGGCTGGCGTTGATCAGTAGGCCGCGGCGGTCGGCGGTGAGGCCATTGCGCAAAACCGCCTCGAGATCGCCACCTTGAGCGCCGATGCCGGGCACCAACAAGACCATATCGCCGACATCGGCACGCACTTCGCGGATGATGCCAGGAACAGTAGCGCCGACGACCAGCATGCAGTTGCCTTGTGCGTTCCACTTCGTCGCTACACGGCGAGCAAGATGTCGCCACAGCGGCAGAGCAACGCCGTCAGCACCGGTGATGGTCAAATCCTGCAATTCGCTGCTGCCGGGGTTCGAGGTGTGGCAAAGGATGATGGCAGCTTTGTCGGGACGTGCCAGAAACGGTTGCAACGCTTCGCCGCCGAGCCAGGGATGCAGCGTCACCGCATCGCAGCCCAGCGTGTCGAAGAAGGCAGCAGCGTATTGAGCGCTGGTGTTGCCGATGTCGGCGCGCTTGGCGTCGATAATGGTGAACACGTCGGGCGCGACATCGCGCAGGTAGTCCATTGTGTGCTGCATCGCTTTCCAACCGGTCGCGCCGTGCGCTTCATAGAACGCACTGTTCAGTTTGTAGGCGGCGGTGGTTTCAAGGGTTTGGTCGATGATCCAGCGGTTGAACGCGAATTGCGGTTGCGCTTCTTTTTGGAAACGCACGGGCAAGCGTGAAAGTTCGCTGTCCAGCCCGACGCACAGCAGCGATTGCGAACGGGTGATGCGGGCGTTGAGTTTGTCGGTGACTTGAATCATAGTTTAAGACTTTCTTTAAGCCAGAAAATTAACCGCAAAGAACACAAAGAATTTTTCCGTGGCTTTCGAGTTTTTTCTTTGTGCCCTATGCGTTCTTTGCGGTTAAATACAAAATCAATTTTCAACTGCCGTTGCGGCGATACCGTTCTTTTCAGCCCAGGGCCAGGGGTCGGCCAGCCAGTCGGCGACGATGGCTTTTTTCCGGTCGTCGAAATAACCGCAGCGCACGGCGGCATCGAGGATCGCGTCGAAGGTTAATAGCGTGTGTGGTGTCACGTCGGCTTCGGCGAAAGCTTGTCGCGCTTCGGCGAAGTTGTAACTGGTGATGCTCAAGCAGTCGGTTACGATGGCGCCGGCTTGACGCAGTGCGGCAACGCCATCGAGGCTGGAAAGACCGGTCGAGATGTGATCTTCAATCAGCAGCACGTGCTTGTCGCGCACGTCGCCGCCTTCGACGCGGTTTTTGGTGCCGTGCGTTTTGGTTTGTTTGCGCACGAAAACACTCGGCACGTTTCGTCGATACGCAAGAACGGAGCTGTGCGGAATACCGGCAGTTTCAACTCCGGCTATGATGTCGAATTGAAATTTTCCCGACGCGATATGGGAACTGAGCGCGTCGATCAGCACGTGCCAGGCTTGCGGATGGTAGATCAGGCTGCGGTTGTCAACGTAAACCGGCGAGATCAGCCCTGACTTGAAACGAAGCGGCTGTTCAAGCAGAAAAATAATCGCCTGAATGCTCAGCAGGTGTTCGGCCAGCATGGCGGTTGTGATGGGAGCGGGATTATGTGATGTCATGGCAGCGTTCCTTTTTGATTTGTTGAGCAAGTTGGGTGTTCCACATGGCGCCGGTGGCGCTCATCACGGCGTCGGCGCCAGCCTGGCGGTAGGCATCGTTGTCGGCGGGCGTTAACACGCCGCCGTTGGCGACGATTGAGAAATGCAAGTTGTTGTCGGCGCGAAGGGCAGCGAGTTTTTGCGTCATCGACAGCCCGGCCCAACGGATGGTTGCGCCGCAAATGCCGCTGATGTCGCGCCCGGCGCCTGGCAACGCTGGTTGTCCGTTGGCATCGACGACGCGCGCGGACAAGGTGTTGATAGCGCAAACGCCATCGACTTTGCCGGCCAATGTTTTTATCAAAGCAGCCAGCGTGACCGTATCTTCAAAATACGCGAGCTTGAGCAACAACGGGCGGTCTTTGATTTCTTTTCGTATCGCGTCAACGATGGCGTTGACTTTTTCAAGGTCGAAACACAAAAGCCCTTTTTTACCTTCGTTGGGACACGACAGATTGGCTTCCAATACGGGCACGCCGGTTTCGGCAACCAGCCGCGCGGCGCGCGCATAATCGACAATTTGCGCATCGCCTTCGCCGCTGCCTTGAAAGCTGCCGATCAGCACTTGCCCGCGTTGTGCGCTGCGCAGTGCGGCCGCCATGTCGGGTTGCCAGACCTCTGGCGGTTGTGAAGGCACACCGTACGAATTGGTGATCGAGCGCGGCGCTCGATCTTTTTCGCAGGCATGCGCGATCAGTGTTTGACCGGGCGTCAGATCGCCGTCGCATTCGACTGCCAGCGTGTTTGGAAACGGGTGACTGGCGCGCGCTGCGCTACGCACGGTTTTATAAACGCACAGATCAAAGCCATGCGCGAAAGCGGCAGCGACGAAACGACTGTTGAGCAACGGTCCGGCTGGAATACCGAAAGTGCTACGCACCGGAATGCCGAGAAAGCGTTCGCGCGGCGCAGCATCGGCGGACAAGGCTTCGGATGCGGTTTTGGGTATTGTCGCAAGCGACTCCGCAAATGACCCGAACGGTCCGCGCGCGTAATTTTCTTCGTAACTCAGCGACGGATCAAGAAAGGGTCGCGTTGGCATGGGAATTTTCCTTCGCGGCATTCAACAGCGGCAAGCCCAGAGCGCGACGACCGTTATCGGTGGCGATGCGTACGAGTTCATCGAAATCGGTGTAGCGGCAGCCTGCCGCCAGCAGCGACAGCTCACGCCACATGTCGCCTTCGCAGAAGGGCACCATCGCATCACTGATGTTGTCGGTACCGATAGCGACGGTAACGCCGGCCGGAATCATTTCGTCGATTGGTGTCAACGCGTTATGCGCGGGGCCGACGAATTCCGAGCGTGGCGTGTCGATCCAGGCCATCGGGCAGGCGATGGTCATCACGCCGGAGTCGCGCATTTTTTCATAGAGGCGCAGCCGATATTGCTTGGCGTGAGCAGCGATCGAGATGCCGTGAATGGCGACGACGCGTCCCTGCATGCCGTGTTCGACAGTCTTGTTGCACAACTGTTCGGTTTCGTGTTCGTGCGCATCGTTGAATTGATCGACGTGGGCGTGCACCATTTTGTTCATCGCTTTGGCGACTTCGAGCACGATGTCGAGCGCTTCGGCGCCGCGGCCGAAATCGCGCTCATCGCGCTTCGGCAGCGCGCCGATGATGTCCACCATTTCGGCGCCGCGGTCGAACCAGGCGCGGGCGTCGGGGTCGATCACGCCTTTGAGCGTTTGATTGGCGTAGAGCACAGTGATGTCGTCGCGGTACAGCTCGCGGGCGCGCAGCGCGCCGCGAATGGCGCGGTCGCCGGCGGCCGGGTCGATGTCAACGAAGGAGCACATCGCGGTAACACCTTGCGTGATCATCAGCTCGATGGTTTGGCAGAAGCGGCGGTAGTAATCGTCAACGGATGAGTTGCGTTTCATCGTGTCGATCGCGTCCCACTTGCGTTCGAGCGTTTGTGTGCAATAAATGTCGAGCATGTGCGCGTCGAGCGTAAAAGCGCGATCGGCATGGGCGTGAGCGTTGACCCAGCCGCCGTGCTGGTGAACGAGCGGCTCGATCAGGGAGCGCAAAGTATTCGGAGAAGGCGAAGACTGCATGGCGGAACCTCCTGTGAAGTGGTGAGCTGTTTCCATCGGTACAACAAATCGGTATTGCGGTTAAAAAAAATCCCCCAACGGGGGATTTCATAAAACAAAACGGCTTCGCAAAACGCGGTTACGAGAAACGAAATTCTTTCGGATGCGCGGGGGCAGGTTGCAGAGCATGGTCGTCAATACGTTCACGAATTACAGCGTGGAGCCAAAAGCGTATGCGAAAAAAAACCAGCACACGCGCTGGAACCGCATTATACCCGAAATTTCCGACGCGCGCGGAAAAAACGAAACGGGAGATTTTTGCGGCATGCGAAATTTCCCGAGGTCATGGCGATGCGCCGGGGCGCGCAGCCATCAGCTTCTTGCGACGCCAGCGAATGGTCAGTCCGATGCCGAGCAGGACAAACGGAATGGTCACGGCGATGGCAAGATCGACATTGATCGGAGCGCCCAGATATGCCAGCGCTTTGTAGCCATAGCCGAGCAGGCTGGTCAGATAGTAACCGATGACGACGATCGACAAACCTTCCACCATTTCCTGTAAGCGCAGTTGCAGTTTGACGCGCTGATCCATCGACGCCAGGAGGGTACTGTTCTGTTCCGCCAGTGCTACGTCAACAGTGGTGCGCAACAAAGTGGCTGCGCGAGCGACCCGTTGCGACAAATGTTCCAGCCGTTCATGCGCCGCTTCAATGGTGCGCATCGCCGGCGCGAAGCGGCGTTCCAGAAATTCGTGGATCGGAGGCAGTCCTTCAATCCGCATTTCGCGCAGTTCTTCCAGCCGATGCCGCACCAGCGCATGGTAAGCGCGACCGGCGGCGAAGCGGTAGGCGGACGATGCCGAAATATGCTCGGTTTCGCCGGCCAGCCGCATCAGGTCCTGCAAATTCTGTTTGTCGTGTTCGTGGTCGGTGTCCTGCGCCAGCGACGCGGTCAAGTCGCTCAAGTGTTGTTCCATTCGGCTCAGCTCTTGCGTCAACAGGCGCATGCGCGGAAAATCGAGAATAGCCAGCGCCCGATAAGTTTCGATGTCGAGCAGGCGCTGTACCAGACGCCCGGGTTGATGCCCAGTAAGGTGACGGTCGCGCACAAGAATGCGCGAAAAACCGTCACGACCAGCGAGAAAATCGCTGAATACGCCAGCGCTGCCGTTTGACGCATGGGAGCCGACCAGATGCGTGGTGCCGAAAAGTTCATGCAACTGCGAAAGAGAGCGCTCGGGAGTGGAGGCCGACTCAAAAGCGATTTGGGTAGCGACCAGAAGATGGCCGGGAAGGTTACCGAGAAATGTTGCCGGAAGAAGCGCTTCGAAAACGTTGGAGAAAGGTTCATCAAACGCGCCCGACAGGAAAAACGTATAGGTTGAGAATTCCTGATGCCGCTCCCATCTCAGCGACAGTGTTTCGCTGCAACGGACGCTGAAATGTGCAGCATCGCCGGATGCCCGCGTAGCGACGCCGAAATGTTGGCAAAGGCGCGCCATGTGTTCATGTGTTTGCTCGGTCTGTGACGGCTCCGAGAGCATGACCAGATGCATCACGCGTAGCGGTAGCTGAACATCTTCGTAAGGGCGCGCATGAAACTCGCGGTCGAGCGCTACCCGTAGCGGATAAATGTTCAGGCCCCACAGCGGAGGCGTAGCGCGGTCGGCGGGTTCGTTCATGATCATTATCGTCGGAAGTCGTATCGGCAGCTATTATGGCGCAGAAAGGTAGCGGAGCGGCAGCGAAGAGAAGAAACTTCGGGTTATTTTCGCGGCTTGCGCGGCGCACCGGCGAACAGTGCGTCGTAAACGGCGCTCGGCAGCACGCGCAGCAGTTTGCCGACCAGCATCATTGGCCAGGGAAAAACGTAGCGGCGTTTTTTACGCGCAATGGCGCGCACCATCAAATCAGCGGCGTCGCGAGCGGAAATCAGAAATGGCATCGGATACGGATTGGCGGCGGTCATTGGCGTTGCGATAAAACCAGGGCACAAGGTAACGACGGAAATGCCGCTGCCGCGTAGTTCGACTCGCAGGCTTTCAAGATACGAAATGACGGCAGCTTTTGAAGCGGAGTAAGCGCCGGAACCGGGCAGGCCGCGAAAACCGGCAACGCTGGCGACACCAACCAGCGTGCCACTGCGCGCTGTGCGCATCGCGTCGATAAACGAATGAAAGGTATTGACAATGCCGAGCACGTTGGTTTCGAACACTTCCCGAAACACGGGCAAGTCGGCTTCGCCTTCACCGCCGGTGACGGTACCGTGCGAAACGCCAGCGTTGGCGATCACGATGTCGGGAGCGCCGGCGATGGCGAGGAAATTTTGTGCGGCGCGTTGTAATGCCTGCGCATCGGCAACGCTGCCTTCATAGAGGTGTACGGGCGAGGAGAACGAAGCTGCCAATGTTTCCCGCAAGGCGTGCAATCGTTCGCGCCGACGCGCGAAGAGGCCAAGCGTCGCGCCCATTTCTGCGTATCGATATGCAAGCGCCTCTCCCAACCCGGAAGAGGCGCCCGTAATAAAGACATTCATGCGCGTTAACGCAGTGGAAGATATTATTTCTTTTTGGCTTCCTTGCGCGCGAGGGCGATCACCTCGTCGAGAACGTCGAACACCTGCGACGGCGAACCGGCGGCCTCGAGATTGATTTCATAGCGCCCGTTCACAAAGAAATGCGGTACCGACGACACTTTATAAGTTTCCACTTTTTTATCGGATTGCATTACTTTGCTGTCAACGGCGAAGGAGTCGTAAACATCGATCAATTTCTGGCGGTTAACCCCCTTCTTTTCCGCCCAGTCAAGGAAGGTTTTTTTGTCGGTCAGGTTGATTCGCTCCTTGTGCAGCGCATCGAAAACCTCGTTGGATAACCGTTCTTCTTCGCCCATCATGGTAAGCGCGTAGTAAGCGCGCGCCATGGCTTTCCACTGATCTTTGCCCCAGCCGACCGGAATCTTGTAGAAAACAACATCGTCGGGGAGTTTCTTTTTCCAAGTTTCAACCAGCGGATTGAAATGAGCGCAATGGCTGCACAGATAGGAAAAGAATTCGATCACCTCGATTTTGCCTTCGGGAACTTCCGTTGTTTGCGGCGAAATCTGCTTAAACTCCTTGCCTTCGGTAACGGCGGCCAGAGCGTTCGGCGACAACAGGGGCAGTGATAAAGCAGCCCACGCGAAAACGGCCATCAGCCACGAACTGCGTGAAAAAAACGGGCGGACATTACTCATAAAATCTCCTTGGTAAAAGTTATAAACTCCCCCCGTGTTGACGTTTGCAAAAAGAGCAAGAACATCTGCGACGCGAGAAAGGGTAAAACAAGCCCCCTTAAAAAACCCTTTCCGCCTTACGGGAATACTTATCATAGCAAAATCCCGGATATTATGCGCAGGGGGTTACGCAAAATTGCAATTGCCCGGGCGAACATCGTTTACTGGGGGAGAAACGCTATTGACGGACGACGGCGGCATCGAATTTGCGCTGTGTTAGTTCGGCTTTCATTCGACCAGTCTGTTCGGCGCTGTCATAAGGACCGACCCGAACCCGGTAGAAAAAACCGCGACCAGGCGATTCGCCTTTTTGAATGGTCGCTTCCCAGCCGTACAGCGCCAGTTCGGCCTTGCGGTTATCGGCTTCTTCTTGCCGCGAAAACGAGCCGACTTGCAGCCAGTAAGTTTCCTTGGGTTTCGTGGAAGTTGTTGTCGCGGGCGTCGGTGTCGATGTCGCGGAAGAGGCGGGCTTGGAGGCGTTTTCCGGGATTGACGCGACAGCGGTAGTACGCGGCTCGGACGATTTGGTCGCAGGCGCGGTATTTTTTTCGCTTCCGGTGGGGGCATTGCTGCTTGCCGTGGCGTTGCTTCCTTCCGGCAACACTTTGTAGAAATCGAAACTCGGTTTCTCGTTGCCTGGCTTCGTTGTTGAGGTACCGTCGGGCGCGCGCTGATTGGCGACGGTTTTGTCCTTGGGGGCAAATACCTCGACAACAGCGTTACCGCCCAGTTTCCAGGCGGCAGCCAATGCCATTGCTAAACCGGCGATGATGCCGATAAAGATTCCGGTGAACAACACGCCCCAGCGGAAAGGGGCCTTTTTACTTTGAGTCATCGTGATTTACCTTAATTACATCTCATTGGGCGCGTCAATACCCAGAATCGCCAAACCGTTCCGTAAAGTCTGCCCCACGGCAACGACCAATGTCAACCGCGCCTGCCGCAGCGCGGTATCTTCAACCAGAAAACGCTCGGCATTGTAATAGCCATGGAATTCACCGGCCAGCTCGCGCAGATAAGCGGTGATATGGTGCGGCGCCAGCTCGCGGGCGGCGACAGCCATCTCCGCCGGGAAATCGGCGAGACGGCGCAACAGCGCTTCTTCATGCGGCCGGTTGAGCAATGTCAGATCAGCGGTTTGCAATGTGGAAACAATTGCATCGTGGGTCTGCTGCGCCTGGCGCAACACCGACATTACGCGAGCGTGCGCGTATTGCACGTAATACACCGGATTTTCCTCGGCCTGCGAACGCGCCAATTCAAGGTCAAACACAAATTCGGTATCGGCCTTACGCATCGACAGAAAGAAGCGCACGGCATCGCGTCCCACTTCGTCGATCAAGTCGCGCACTGTCACATAGCTGCCGGCGCGTTTGGAAATTTTCACTTCCTCATGACCGCGCATCACGGTGACCATTTTGTGCAGCACGTAGGCGGGATAATCTTTCGGGATGCCGAGATTTAACGCCTGCAATCCGGCGCGCACCCGGGTGATGGTGCCGTGATGGTCCATGCCTTGAATGTTGATCGCGCGAGTGAAGCCGCGCTCCCACTTGGTGACGTGGTAGGCGACATCGGGAACAAAATACGTGTAATGACCATCGGCCTTGCGCATCACGCGGTCTTTGTCGTCGCCAAAGCCGGTCGTGCGCAGCCACAACGCGCCGTCCTGTTCGAACGTATGCCCCGACGCGATGAGTTGTTGTACAGTCGCCTCGACACGGCCATCGGTGTACAACGAACTTTCGAGGTAGTAATGATCGAAATGCACGCCGAACGCCTGTAAGTCAGAGTCTTGTTCACAGCGCAACGCGGTGACGGCAAAACGACGCACGCTGTTGAGATCGTTAACGTCGCCGGCTTTTTGATCCAGATAATTCTGGGCGATCTCGCGGATGTAATCGCCGTGATAACCGTTTTCCGGAAACGCGATGGTTTCGCCGCGCAATTCACGCGCGCGTGCCTGCACTGACAGCGCCAGGTTATGAATTTGTTGACCGGCATCGTTGTAATAAAACTCGCGCGATACCTCAAAGTCCTGCGCCGACAACAGATTGGCGATGGCGTCGCCCAGCGCCGCCTGGCGACCGTGGCCGACATGCAGCGGGCCAGTCGGGTTGGCGGAAACAAATTCGACGACAACACGCTGGCCGTGACCGCTTTGCCCACGACCGAACGCCGCTCCTTCTTCGAGCGCGCGACGAACGATGGAAGCGCGCGCTGTCGGCGTCAAAAAAAGATTGAGAAAACCGGCGCCAGCGATTTCGTGGCGCGCGACGTGCGGCGATGGCGGCAAAGCATTTTGCAACTGCTGCGCCAGTTGTTGTGCTATCTCGCGCGGGTTTTTTTTCAACGCGCGCGCCAACACCATCGCGGCGTTACAAGCGTAGTCGCCGTGCGCCGCCTGCTTCGGGCGCTCGACGGCAATGCCAGCGCAAACGCCATCGTCGGCGTCCGGCGCAATATGCCTCACCGCCGCCAACAGCCATTCTCTTAATTCGATCCTTAAATCCTTCACGCGTTCCCGCCGGAGATTTCAAAAAACAAGATTATACCTTTGCTTGCACCCCTCTTCCGCTCGCGGGATAGAGGGCAGGGGAAGGGGGGCACGCGAAACCGCAAAGAACACAAGGGGATGCTCTCAGGCAGTAAGTACGAAGGAATGAGAATCAATTTCACTCCGAACATGCATCTGCCGGCGCCGCGATGAGATGGATCGGCTTATCCAGTTGCGCTTGTGGCAACCGCGACAGGGTTTGGCGGGCCGCTTCCTGGTTTCTGTCCGGGTTACACCAGGGATCGAAACGCGACGGAGCGCGCGTCACGACAACAAGATGCGCCATCTGCTCCCAACCCAATTGTGCGCTCGGCGAACCAAAATAGCCTTGCGCCGCAGCTTCCAGCCCGAAGAACCCGTGCCCGAAGTAAGCTTGACCAAGATAGGCCGAGAGTGCCTGCTCGGCTGTCCAGTGCCGCCCCACCCATATGTACGCCGATACTGACACAAGCAATCTTCGAATCGTCGAGAGAGACCAGAAATCCGGCACGCGCTTCAGAAGCGCCTGCGAGCCCAACTCCGTTGCCCGGCTTTCCGGAGCTTGGGGATGTGACGTCTCATTAAAAAACCGCCAAAGGAACGTGTAAGGATTGTTGCGTTCAATTTGCGGCGTTTCCGCGCCTCCCAGACTTGCCCACAATGTGGAGGTCGCTGTTGCCGGCAAAACCTGCGGCGGCGCGGCCAGCGCTTCGTCAGGAATCCCATGCAGGCCGTACAGATAGAACAGCATGGGCGACAGGGCCACGCCGATCAACAGGACAGCGAAAAAAGCGGCAATTGTGCGGAGTGTTTTTTTCATCGCTGGCCTCAGTCAAGTGGGCGCCCAACGACTCTCAGCCGATCACTCCAGCGCAAAAGTCGCGCGGATGCGCACATTGATCGAAATGAAGTGATCGCCGGGCGGGATGGAGGTGTCGGCATTATCGTTATTATCAGCAATATTCTTGCCTGGTGAGGCGGCATATGAGTTAATTGGGGCCATGTTGTTTTGGGATCCATCTCGTACTTCTTCCTCGGTTGCTTCCAGCAATACGCCCAGCTTCGCGTTGCCCTCTTTTGCGATGATTTGCGCTTTGTCACGGGCAATGCGCAAGGCAGAAGCCAGAACGGTTTTTTTCTCCGCGCCGATTTTCGATGAACGCAACACCGGCCAGGACGAGCCATATTCTTCATGCAGTCCGATATAGGTGATGAGCGGGCTGAGTTTTGTAATGTCGTCAATCGAGACAATCATCAGCGCCGATGCAAGGTAGCCAAGCAACTCCTTTTCATCGCTTCCGCTGGTGAATTTCCTCTTGTCGCGCCATTCCTTGCGCACGCCCCGGTTTTTAAGCGTGACCTCGCGTGCCGCGATGCCGCGCGCCTTGAGTTCCGTTTGCAAAGCAGCGATGAGTGCGTCCAGACGGTTGTTGCTTTTTTCCAGGGTTGGTTCAAGCACCGAAAGCGAAATATGTAACTGCGCGGAATCGGCGGGAACCATGACGTTTACGGTTCCCGTCGTCGTGACGTGGCGCAGGTTCTTCTCGGCGGCGGCGAGCGGAAGCGCGACCAGCGCGGCAGCGAAGGCAAAAAAGGGAAGGATTTTTTTCATGGCACAGTTCCTGTGGTTAGGGTACGCTGGGTCAATATCCACGCGGATGGTATCACGCACGCCATAGGTTTCACCATTGTTGGCCTTTTTGGAGCAGAGCTACTCCATTCTTATCGCCTTATCTCCTATCTTTCAAAAGGGGCCATTTCTTCTTCGCAGCTTCACGTGAGATAAAGAAAGCTTTTCTGATTCCCGACTCCTGACCTCTGATACCTGGCTAGAACCTATCTCAAAATCGTTTAAGCAGCATAGTAATGGAAGCGAGCTGCACGAAACCGAGGAAATTGGCAGCGTAATACTCCCAGCGGACCAACAAGC
>WQUA01000025.1 GCA_009786025.1 Pseudomonadota bacterium
AAGCTGATTTCGCCGATCGCGATGGAAGAAGGCTTGCGTTTTGCGATTCGCGAAGGTGGCCGCACCGTCGGCGCCGGCGTCGTCGCCAAGATTATTGAGTAAGCGGTTACTAACAGGGAAATAACAGCGGCGCGACCCGCGCAGTTTCGGGTCGCTCGCCCCTAAAGGTTACACATAGGGAATGACATGCAAAACCAACGTATTCGCATTCGCCTCAAGGCGTTTGACTACAAACTGATCGACCAGTCGGCGATGGAAATCGTCGAAACGGCCAAACGCTCCGGCGCGGTGGTCAAAGGCCCCGTGCCGCTGCCGACCAAGATCGAGCGTTATGACGTTTTGCGCTCGCCGCACGTCAACAAGACGTCGCGCGATCAGTTCGAGATTCGGACGCATCTGCGGCTGATGGATATTGTCGATCCGACCGACAAGACGGTGGACCAGTTAATGAAACTGGATTTACCGGCAGGGGTCGATGTCGAGATCAAATTGCAGTAAAATAACCGACCGCTCGAAATCGGGCGGCACAGAGGCAGTAAAAAAGGCAGTAGCGGCAGTAAACTGAGAAGCGGTGGTCGAAGCGGTCTTGGAGTGAATCTTCGGGGCGCAACGAGCACCTGAAGTGAGGGGTCGGTCAATTGTAACCGGCACCCGGGAAACCGGGTTTTTTATAAGAGGAAGACATGAGCCTTGGACTTGTGGGTCGCAAGATCGGCATGACCCGTGTCTTTACCGACGACGGCGCTGCTGTCCCGGTAACGGTGCTGGATGTTGCCAACAACCGCGTCACCCAGATCAAGACGCCTGAAACGGACGGCTATGCCGCCGTGCAGGTCGCGTTTGGTCGGCGGCGGGCGTCGCGTGTCACGAAGCCGCTGGCCGGGCATCTCGCTAAAGCGGGAGTCGAAGCCGGCGAGCTGTTGAAAGAATTTCCGGTGACGCCGGAAGAACTCTCGAAATTCAAGCCGGGCGACGTTGTCGCCGTGGATACTTTCGCCGTCGGCCAGTGGGTTGATGTGACGGGAACGACCAAAGGGCGCGGTTTTTCGGGAGCGATTCGCCGTCACAATTTCAGTTCCAACCGCGCCTCGCACGGTAACTCGGTGACAACCCGCGCGCCCGGCTCGATCGGGATGGCGCAGGACCCCGGCCGCGTGTTTCCGGGCAAGCGGATGCCGGGGCATTATGGCAGCGAACAGCGGACAGTGCAGACCCTGAGCGTCGTGCGGGTTGACGCCGAGCGCGGCCTGTTGCTGGTCAAGGGCGCCGTGCCTGGTTCGGAAGGCGGCCATATCGTCGTGCGTCCGGCAGTCAAAGCGCCGGCCAAGAAAGGAGCGTGACGATGGAACTCCGACTGATTAACGAACAGGGACAGAAGACGGCCACTGTGGCTGCTTCCGATGCGCTGTTCGCCCGCGAATACAACGAAGCGCTGGTGCACCAGATCGTCGTTGCCTATCAGGCCAACGGTCGACAAGGCACGCGGGCGCAGAAAGCGCGCGGCGACATCAACAAGTCGCACAAAAAACCCTGGCGGCAAAAAGGAACCGGTCGTGCTCGCGCCGGTCAGGCCAACAGCCCGTTGTGGCGGGGCGGCGGCAAGATTTTCCCGAGTATGCCGGACGAAAATTTCACGCAGAAGGTCAATCGCAAGATGTACCGCGCCGGTATGGCGGCGATTCTTTCGCAATTGGTGCGCGACGAGCGGCTTAATGTGGTCGAAACGATGGCGGTTGATACGCCGAAGACCAAGCAGCTCAACGGCAAGATGAAAGACCTGGGACTCGCCGGCAAGATTCTTCTGGTGGTCGATCAGTTTGATGAAAACCTGTATTTGGCGTCGCGCAATCTGGAGAATGTGCTGGTGCTGATGCCGCATGAAGTCGATCCGGTCAGCCTACTGCGCTTTAACCATGTGGTGATGACCAAAGCGGCCGTTACCCAATTCGAGGAGATGCTGGGATGAGCGCGCCGAAAAACACTCCCCAATTCAACCCTGAACGGTTGATGACGCTGATTCTGGCGCCGGTCATTTCTGAAAAGAGCACCTACGTGGGAGATACCCAGGAGCAGGTGATCTTGCGCGTTGTCAACGATGCGACCAAACCGGAAATCAAAGCGGCGGTTGAATTGCTGTTCAAGGTCGAAGTCGAAAGCGTGTCGGTGCTTAACGTGCACGGCAAAGAGAAGCGCTTTGGCCGGACGATCGGTCGGCGGCGGGGCTGGAAAAAAGCCTATGTCAGCTTGAAACCGGGTCAGGAAATCAACTTCGCGCAGGAGGCCTGATCATGGCAGTGATTAAAATGAAACCGACTTCGGCGGGACGCCGCGGTCAGATCAAAGTGGTGACGCCGGAGTTGCACAAAGGCCGTCCGGAAGCGTCGCTGGTCGAAAGCCAGAAACGCGGATCGGGGCGCAACCATCATGGCCGGATTACATCGCGGCATAAAGGCGGCGGTCACAAACAACATTACCGGATCGTTGATTTTCGTCGCAACAAAGACGGCATCGCCGGTAAGGTGGAGCGTCTCGAATACGATCCGAACCGCAGCGCGAATCTGGCATTGCTGTGCTATGCCGATGGCGAGCGTCGCTATATTATTGCGCCGCGCGGCGTGGCGGTCGGGCAGACCCTGCTCTCCGGCCCCGATGCGCCGATCAAGGCGGGCAACACACTGCCGGTTCGCAATATCCCGGTCGGAACGACGATTCACTGTATCGAAATGCAGCCTGGCGGCGGCGCCAAAATGGCGCGTTCGGCCGGCACGTCGGTGCAACTGCTGGCGCGCGAAGGCAATTACGCGCAGCTGCGTCTGCGTTCCGGTGAGATACGCAAGGTGCACGTGAATTGCCGCGCGACGATTGGCGAAGTCGGCAACGGCGAACACAGCCTGCGGCAAATCGGTAAGGCCGGCGCCAACCGCTGGCGCGGCATCCGTCCGCAGACTCGCGCGATTGCGATGAATCCGGTCGATCACCCGATGGGCGGTCGCGGCAACGGCGGCGGTGGCCGTCATCATCCGAGGTCGCCGTGGGGTCAGCCAGCCAAGGGGTACAAGACACGCAGCAATAAACGCACCGATACGATGATCGTACGTCGTCGTCACGCGGCGAAAGGATAATCACACATGGCACGCTCACTCAAAAAAGGACCGTTTGTTGACGAGCATCTGATCAAGAAGGTCGATGCTGCGCGCGACAAGAACGACAAGCGCCCGATCAAAACCTGGTCGCGCCGTTCGACGGTGACGCCGGACTTCGTCGGCCTGACCATTGCGGTGCACAACGGACGGCAGCATGTGCCGGTATATGTGACCGAAAACATGGTTGGTCACAAGCTGGGCGAATTCGCGCTGACGCGGACATTTAAAGGGCACGCTGCCGACAAGAAGGCGGCGCCGGCCGGTAAGAAGTAAAGGAACGGAAACCATGGGAACTACAGCAGTTTTGTACGGCGTTCGCCTGTCGGCCCAAAAGGGGCGGCTGGTTGCCGATCAAGTCCGGGGTTTGCCGGTGGCGCGGGCGCTCGATATTCTGGCGTTCAGCACCAAGAAGGGCGCGCGCATCATCAAGAAAGTGCTGGAGTCGGCAATTGCCAACGCCGAGCATAATGACGGCGCCGACATCGACGAGCTTCGCGTCGAAACGATTTACGTTGACAGAGCCGAAACGCTGAAGCGCAGCAGCGCGCGCGCCAAAGGCCGTGGCAACGTGATCGGCAAACAGACCTGCCACATTCGTGTGATCGTCGGCGACGGCACCGAAAAAGGCGTATAAGGAACCGATATGGGACAGAAGATTCATCCAACCGGATTTCGTCTGGCAGTGACCCGGGACTGGGCGTCAAGCTGGTACGCTAACAGCAAGGCGTTCGCTCCGACGCTGATTCAGGACATCAAGATTCGGGAATACCTGAAGAAGAAACTGGCGCATGCCTCGGTTTCAAAAATAACGATCAAGCGCACCGCCAAGAGCGCCAAGATCACCATTCACAGCGCCCGTCCGGGTGTTGTGATCGGCAGAAAAGGCGAGGACATTGATGTTTTGCGCGCTGACATGCGCCGCGTCGTCGGCGATCAGGCCGTGGAAGTCGGCATTGAAGAAGTGCGCAAGCCGGAGGTCGATGCGACATTGATCGCTGCTTCCATTGCCCAGCAGTTGGAAAAGCGGATCATGTTTCGCCGCGCGATGAAGCGGGCGATGCAGAACGCGATGCGTTTGGGCGCGCAAGGCATCAAGGCGATGAGCGCCGGCCGATTGAACGGCGCCGAAATCGCGCGCAGCGAGTGGTACCGCGAAGGGCGGGTGCCGTTGCATACGTTGCGCGCCAACATTGATTACGGCGTTGCCGAAGCGAAAACGACTTACGGCATCATCGGGATCAAAGTTTGGGTTTTCAAGGGCGAAATGATGGCGCACAACGCCGAACCGGCTGCGGCTCCCGCGCCGGCACCGGAAGCGCCGAAGCGACCACGTCGTTCAGGAGTGAAGAGCCATGTTGCAGCCAGCTAGAAGAAAATATCGTAAAGAACAGAAAGGCCGTAACCGCGGTCTGGCGACTGTCGGCGCCAAAGTCAGCTTTGGCACCTTTGGTCTGAAGGCGACGACCCGTGGCCGTTTGACGGCGCGTCAGATCGAAGCGGCGCGTCGGGCGATGACCCGTCACATCAAGCGCGGCGGTCGCATCTGGATCCGGGTGTTCCCGGACAAGCCAATTTCGACCAAGCCGGCGGAAGTGCGGATGGGAAGCGGTAAAGGTAACCCGGAGTACTATGTGGCGGAAATTCAGCCGGGCAAAGTGCTCTATGAGATGGACGGCGTGGATGAAGCGCTGGCGAGGGAAGCGTTTGCGCTGGCCGCCGCCAAACTGCCGTTCCGGACGGTTTTCGTACACCGTCTGATCGGCTGATGAGAGAGGTTTCGATGAAAAAGGATGCAAAGAAAACGCTGCGGGAAAAAGCTCCGGAAGCGTTGCAAAAAGAACTGCATGCGCTGTTGAAGGAACAGTTTAACCTGCGCATGCAGTTGGCGACCCAGCAGCTTCAGAACAACCAGAAGCTGAAATTTGTACGCCGCAATATCGCGCGCGTGCGTACTTACCTGAGCCAGAAAGCGGAGCAAGCATGACGCAAACAGATCAACAAGACGTTCAACAGAACGTGATCGCCCGCAAGCCGCTGATTGCGACATTGAGTGGTCGGGTGGTGAGCGACAAACGGGACAAGACCGTGACCGTGCTGGTCGAGCGGCGGGNGAAGCATCCGCTGTACGGCAAAGTGGTGATCCGGTCGTCGAAGTACCAGGCTCATGATGAGAGCAACGAGTGCAAGCTTGGCGATCTCGTGGAAATCAAGGCAGCCCGCAAGATTTCCAAGACAAAAGCATGGATGGTGGCGGCAGTGCTTGAAAAAGCGCCGACGGTTTAAGAAGTTTTCCGGCAGGGCTTGCCTTTATCGACAAATCCTGCCATAATCCATAGCTTGCTTTTTTTCGTGGCGCCATAGAGAGCGCCGCAGTTTCCCCTGACGGGGTCCAAGACTGGCTGTCGCCAAGCGACAGGTTAAGTTGGAGAGAGTGGATCATGATTCAAATGCAAACGGTGCTGGATGTTGCCGATAATACGGGCGCGCGTTCAGTGATGTGTATCAAGGTGCTGGGCGGCAGCAAGCGCCGTTACGCCGGCGTCGGCGACATCATCAAAGTGAGCGTCAAGGATGCGGCGCCGCGCGGGCGCGTCAAGAAGGGCGAGATTTACAGCGCGGTTGTCGTACGGACGGCCGCCGGCGTGCGCCGCGATGACGGCGCCCGTGTGCGCTTTGATTCCAACGCCGCCGTGCTGTTGAACAACAAGCTGGAACCGATCGGAACCCGTATCTTCGGGCCGGTGACGCGCGAGCTGAGAACCGAGCGCTTCATGAAGATCGTGTCACTGGCGCCGGAAGTGATTTAAAGAGGCCGACATGCTCAAAATTCGCAAAGGGGATCAGGTGGTGGTGACCACCGGTCGAGACAAAGGCAAACGCGGCGAAGTCGCTCAGGTGCTCAATACTGAGTATTTGCTGGTGAACGGCGTCAATCAGTTCAAGCGTCACACGCGCCCCAACCCGATGAAAAATCAGCCGGGGGGCATCCTGCTCAAAGAGATGCCGATTCATGTTTCCAATGTGGCGATATGGAACGCGCAAACGCAAAAGGCTGACCGCGTTGGTTTCCGCGTCGTTGAAGTTTCGGGAGAGAAGCCGCGCAAAGTGCGCTTCTTCAAATCGAATGGCGAGCAGCTTGGCAGCTAAGCAGGAAGCTAAGGAATAGAGGATAACGATGGCTCGTTTGCAGGAATATTATCGGAAAGAAGTAGCGCCGGCGCTGATGAAGCAGTTTGGTTACAAGTCGGTGATGGAAGTACCGCGCTTGACCAAAATCGTGCTTAACATGGGCGTGGGTGAGGCGGTCGCGGACAAAAAAGTTCTGGAGAACGCTGTTGGTGATTTGCAGAAAATTGCCGGGCAAAAGCCGGTAGTCACCAAGGCGCGCAAGGCGATCGCCGGTTTCAAAATCCGGGAAGGTTACCCGATCGGTTGCATGGTGACCCTGCGTCGCGAAAGAATGTTCGAGTTCTTCGATCGGCTGGTGACTATCGCATTGCCGCGGGTACGCGACTTTCGCGGGGTTGGCGGTAAAGGTTTTGACGGTCGCGGCAATTTCAACATGGGCGTCAAGGAACAAATCATTTTCCCGGAAATCGAGTACGACAAGATTGACGCGTTGCGTGGGTTGAACATTACCGTGGCGACGACAGCGAAAACCGATGCCGAAGCAAAGGCATTGTTGGCGGCATTCAAATTCCCGTTCAGGGGCTAAAGAATTATGGCGAAATTGTCTTTGATCAACCGCGACCAGAAGCGACTGAAGCTGGTGGCGAAATACCAAAAAAAGCGCGCAGCCCTGATGGCGATCATTCAGGACAGCAAGGTTTCCGAAGAGGAGCGTTTTGAAGCGCGCCTGAAGCTGCAACGGCTGCCGCGTAACGCCAACCCGACTCGTTTGCGGAACCGTTGTGCGTTGACCGGGCGTCCGCGTGGCGTGTTTCGTAAATTCGGACTGGGTCGCAGCAAGTTGCGTGAGTATGCGATGAAGGGGGAAATCCCCGGCATCGTCAAGGCCAGTTGGTAACGAGGTGATGCATGAGCATGACTGATCCAATCGCGGATATGTTGACCCGTATCCGCAATGCACAAATGATAGAGCGGGCGACGGTGGAAATGCCCTCTTCGAAGGTCAAAGTCGCTATCGCCAATGTGCTGAAAGACGAAGGTTATATCGAAGATTTCCGGGTAACCGGTGATTCGGTCAAACCTGTTCTGGAAATCGCGTTGAAGTATTACGCGGGGCATCCGGTGATCGAGAAGATCGAACGGGTATCACGCCCAGGGTTGCGTATTTATCGCGGTAAGGGAGACATTCCGCCGGTGATGAACGGACTGGGGATCGCGGTGGTTTCGACTTCGCGCGGCGTGATGACGGATCGCAAGGCGCGCGCAGCTGGTATCGGCGGCGAAGTGCTGTGCATCGTGGCTTAAGGAGAGTTTATCATGTCACGAATTGCGAACAACCCGGTAGCTCTGCCCGACAAAGTCGATGTGACGCTGGGCGCCGACAAGATTACCGTCAAAGGCCCGCTGGGAACTTTGACGCAAGCGCTCGCTGAGGGCGTATCCATCGAAAAGGACGGCAACAAACTGCTTTTCAAGATGCTGAAACCGGAAGCGCACGCGATGTCTGGAACCTTGCGTGCGCTGGTGGCGAACATGGTCAAGGGTGTGACGCAAGGGTTCGAGCGTAAACTGACGCTGGTCGGCGTTGGTTTCCGCGCGCAACTGGCCGGCGATGCGCTGAACCTGTCGCTCGGTTTTTCGCACCCGGTAATTCACAAATTGCCGGAGGGCGTCAAAGCCGAAATGCCGCAGCCGACGGAAATCGTCCTCAAAGGCATTGACAAACAGAAAGTGGGTCTATGCGCTGCCAACATTCGCGCGTATCGTCCGCCCGAGCCGTATAAAGGCAAAGGGGTGCGTTACGCTGAAGAGCGCGTGATTCTGAAGGAAACCAAGAAGAAGTAATCGGCAAGGTAAGCCTTGCGTGTTGAACGAGGTCAGGTATGGATAAAAGAGAAGCTCGATTGCGCCGCGCCCGCAAAACCCGGGTTCGTATCGCCGAGCAGTGCATGACACGGTTGGTGGTGTATCGCTCCAACGCGCATATTTATGCGCAGATCGTTGCGCCGACCGGTGATCGCGTTCTGGCGAGCGCTTCGACGGCGGAAGCGGACGTGCGCAAGTCGCTGAAAAATGGCGGCAACCGAACGGCAGCAACCGAAATTGGCAAGCGCATCGCCGAGCGGGCGAAAGCCGTCGGCGTGGAAACGGTGGCGTTTGATCGCGCCGGTTATCGCTTCCATGGCCGCGTACAGGCGCTGGCGGAAGCGGCCCGCGAAGCTGGTCTCAAGTTCTAAAGGCAAACGGATATGGCGAAGCAACAACAGCAGCAGCAACAGGTGGCGGACGAGCGCGGCGACGGCTTGCGCGAGAAAATGGTCGGCATCAATCGCGTGACTAAAGTGGTCAAGGGCGGTCGCATCATGGCGTTTGCGGCGCTGACCGTGGTTGGTGACGGCGATGGCCGGATCGGCATTGGCAAAGGCAAATCGAAAGAAGTGCCGGTGGCCGTGCAGAAAGCGATGGAACAAGCGCGTCGCAACATGGTCAAAGTCAACCTGAAAAAGGGAACGCTGTACCATCCGGTCGAAGGCCGCCATGGCGCGACGCGCGTTTACATGCAGCCGGCAGCCGAAGGTACCGGTATCATCGCCGGAGGCGCCATGCGCGCTGTTTTTGATGTGGTTGGTGTGACCAACGTGTTGGCGAAGTGCCATGGTTCGACCAATCCGTACAATATCGTGCGTGCGACGCTGGATGCGCTGAAGTCCTGCAACACGCCGGCAGAAATCGCCGCCAAGCGCGGCAAAACAGTTGAAGAAGTTTTGGGAGCGTAATCATGGCGGCGGCGAAGAGAGTGAAAGTTACGCTGGTGAAAGGTATTGCCAGAACGCGGAAAGATCATCGGGAAACCGTGCGCGGGTTGGGCTTGAAGTGGACCAATCACACGGTCGAGTTGGAAGATACCCCGGCAGTACGCGGCATGATTAACAAAGTGGGCTATCTGCTCAAAGTGGCGGAGTAATCACCATGCAATTAAATACAATTCAACCAGCGGAAGGCTCGAAAAAACCGCGTCGTCGCGTCGGTCGTGGTATCGGCTCGGGGCTGGGCAAAACCTGCGGACGTGGCCACAAAGGGCAGAAATCGCGTTCGGGCGGCTTCCATAAAGTGGGTTTCGAAGGCGGGCAAATGCCGCTGCAGCGTCGTTTGCCGAAGCGCGGCTTCGTGTCGATGTACCGCAACGATGTCGCCGAAGTTCGTTTGAGCGATCTGGCGTGTTTGCCGGTCGAAGAAGTTGATTTTTTGACGCTGAAATCGGCGGGTCTGCTGACAGGAGCGGCGAAAGCGGCCAAAGTCATCAAGACCGGAACGATCGACAAAGCGATCAAATTGTCGGGCGTCCTGGTGACGAAGGGCGCGAAGGCGGCGATCGAAGCGGCGGGCGGCAGCGTGACGCTGATTGAAGCGCCGGCGGAACCGCCGAAAAAGGCGAAGAAAAAATAACGTGCGCGACGCACATGTGATGCGTATTGTTCACGTGCATTGTCCACAGTAAACAGGTTCAGGAGCTTTCTTGGCTACACTTAATCCGGCAGCAAAAAGCGGTAACAAATACGGCGACTTGGCAAAGCGCCTGTGGTTCCTGCTGGGCGCGATGATCGTGTTCCGGATCGGGACGCATATTCCGGTACCCGGTGTCAATGCGGCGTTGCTCGAAGATTTGTTCAAGAGCAATGGCGGCGGCCTGCTGGGAATGATGGACCTCTTTTCGGGTGGCGCGATGCGGCGTTTCTCGATTCTGACGCTGGGGGTGATGCCGTACATCACGGCGTCGATCATCATGCAATTGTGTGCGGCGATGGTGCCGTCGCTGGAAGCGCTGAAAAAAGAAGGTGAGGCGGGGCGACGCAAAATCACACAGTACACCCGTTACCTTACAGTCTTGCTGGCGTTTGTCCAAGGGCTGGGGGTGGCGATCGCTTTCGAAGCGGGGCAGCAGGGACTGGTTGTGGCGCCCGGCTTCGCGTTTCGAATGATGTGCGCCATCACGCTGGTGACCGGCACGATGTTCCTGATGTGGCTCGGCGAACAGATTACCGAGCGCGGCTTGGGCAACGGTATTTCGTTGATCATTTTCGCGGGTATCGTCGCTGGCCTGCCAAGCGCGATCGGGCGGACGCTGGAAAACGTCAACACCGGCGCGTATTCGATCCCACTGGCGATTGGCGTGGCGTTGCTGGTGGTGATCGTTACCGGCGCGGTGGTGTTTTTCGAGCGGGCGCAACGTAAAGTGCTGGTACAGTACGCCAAACGTCAGGTCGGCAACCGGATTGCACCGGCGCAAAGTTCGTACCTGCCGTTCAAACTCAATATGGCAGGTGTGATTCCGGCGATTTTTGCGTCGTCAATCATCATGTTCCCGGCGACGCTGACGCAGTTGGCCGGCAAGGACGATGGGCCGGTGGCGTTCTTTTTAAGAGACGTGTCGGCGATGCTGCAGATGGGGCAACCATTGCACGAGATTTTGTACGCGGCGGCGATTATCTTCTTCTGCTTTTTCTATACGGCGTTGCAATACAACCCGAAAGACACGGCGGACAATCTGAAGAAAAGCGGCGCTTTGATCCCCGGCTATCGCCCAGGCGAGCATACCGCCAAGTATCTCGAAAAGATCATGATGCGGCTGACGTTGTTGGGAGCGTTGTACCTGGTGATCGTTTGCTTCATTCCGAACTTCCTGATCGCCTGGAAAAACGTGCCGTTTTATTTTGGCGGTACCTCGTTGTTGATCGTGGTGGTGGTGACGATGGATTTCATGACGCAGGTGCAGGCGTACCTGATGTCGCAGCAGTATGAGAGTTTGTTGAAGAAAGCCAATTTCAAAGGCGGAGCTTTTCGTTAATGGCTAAAGAAGACACCATCCAGATGCAGGGTGAGGTCATCGAGATGTTGCCAAACGCGACATTTCGGGTGAAGTTGGAGAATGGACATGTGGTGCTGGCCCATATCTCCGGGAAGATGCGGATGCACTATATCCGTATTCTGCCGGGCGATAAGGTGACCGTGGACATGACGCCGTACGATTTGACACGGGCAAGGATTACCTTCCGGACCAAGTAAGATCGTACTAGGCAAACCGTCGGGAAGCCAAACTGCAAACCGGCGAATAACGAAAACGTGAGATAAAGAGTCAACCATGAAAGTCGTCGCTTCAGTGAAAAGAATTTGCCGGAAGTGCAAAATCATCCGGCGTAACCGCGTTGTGCGCGTTATTTGTGAAGATCCGCGCCACAAGCAGCGGCAAGGTTAATGAATTTTGATCGGATAGGGTGAAAAGATGGCCCGTATAGCAGGCGTTAACATTCCCAACCACCAACATGCGGAAATCGCATTGACGGCTATTTATGGCATTGGCCGTTCACGCGCCAAGCAAGTTTGTATGGCGGCGGGGATCAATGGCGCGACCAAGATCAAGGATCTGGGCGACGCCGAAATGGACAAACTGCGCGAACTGATTACCCAGTTTGCGGTAGAAGGCGATTTGCGTCGTGAAGTCACGATGAGCATCAAGCGGCTGATGGACCTCGGTTGCTACCGTGGTGTTCGCCACCGCCGTGGCCTGCCGGTGCGCGGTCAACGTACGCGCACCAATGCGCGTACGCGCAAGGGGCCGAAAAAAGGCCGCGCTGTTGCCGGTAAAAAGTAATTCGATAAAGAGGAACCTCTGATGGCACAACCCTCCAAGAGCACAGCGAAGAATGCTGCGCGCAGTACCCGTAAGAAAGTCAAGAAAAACATTTCTGAAGGTATCGTGCACGTTCACGCGTCGTTCAACAATACGATCATCACCATCACCGATCGGCAGGGCAATGCCTTGTCGTGGGCGACCTCCGGCGGCGCCGGTTTCAAAGGATCGCGTAAATCGACGCCGTTTGCGGCGCAGGTAGCGGCGGAAGCGGCCGGTCGTGCTGCACAAGAATGTGGTGTGAAAAACCTTGAGGTGCGGATCAAGGGGCCTGGCCCTGGCCGCGAATCATCGGTGCGTGCGCTGAACGCGCTTGGCTTGAAGATAACCTCGATTTCGGATGTGACGCCGATACCGCACAACGGTTGCCGTCCTCCCAAGCGCCGCCGTGTTTGATACGGCGGTAAAGTTAAATTTTATTTTTGCATAGGATAGCAAGTGGCTCGTTACCTCGGACCCAAATGTAAGCTGGCGCGACGGGAAGGCACCGACCTTTTCCTGAAAAGCGCGCGTCGCTCGCTCGACTCCAAGTGCAAGCTCGAAGTCAAACCCGGACAGCACGGCCAGAAATCCGGCGCGCGCACCTCCGATTATGGCTCGCAGCTTCGCGAAAAACAGAAGGTACGCCGTATCTACGGCCTGCTCGAACGTCAATTTCGGTTATGTTTTGCTGAAGCGGCGCGTCGTCAAGGCTCAACCGGCGAAAACCTTTTAAAACTGCTCGAATCCCGTCTGGACAATGTTGTCTATCGGATGGGTTTCGGTTCTACCCGTGCCGAAGCGCGCCAACTGGTGACGCACGGCACCATACAGGTTAACGGCAAACGCCTGAATGTTCCTTCGGCTCGCATCAAAGCGGGAGATGTCGTCTCGGTGGCTGACAAGGGTAAATCGCAATTACGGATTCAAGACGGTTTGCAGCTTGCCGAGAAGATAGGATTCCCTTCGTGGGTCGAAGTTGACGTCAAGAAAATGACGGGTCTCTTCAAGAGCGCACCGGATCGCTCCGAGTTTGGTCAAGACATTAATGAAAATTTAATCGTCGAGCTTTATTCGAAGTAATCGGTGCTTTTGCCTTACCGTTTCATATAAAGGTATCCCCATGCAGAGCAACGCTTTGTTAAAACCGCGCATTATCGACGTACAGAATATGTCGCCCTTTCACGCGCGCGTGGTGATGGAACCGTTTGAGCGCGGGTACGGCCACACTCTGGGAAATGCTTTGCGCCGCGTCCTTTTGTCTTCGATGTCGGGATTTGCGCCGACCGAAGTCAAGATTGAAGGCGTGTTGCATGAGTATTCGGCGCTTGACGGCGTACAGGAAGACGTGGTCGACATCCTGCTCAACCTGAAGGGCATCGCCTTCAAACTGCAAGGTCGCAGCAGCGTAACCCTGCGCCTTGTCAAAGAAGGCGAAGGCGCGGTGACGGCGGGCGACATTGAGTTGCCGCACGATGTCGAGATTATCAATCCCGAACATGTGATCGCACACCTGACGCAGGGCGGCAAGATCGAGATGGACATCCGCGTTGATAAAGGACGCGGCTACCAGCCGGTCATCGCTCGCGAGAAACCGGAGAGCGGCCGGATGATCGGCAATATTTTGCTGGATGCGTCGTTTTCGCCGGTGCGCAGGGTCAGTTATGCTGTCGAAAGCGCCCGCGTTGAACAACGTACCGACCTTGACAAACTGATTATCGAAATCGAAACCAACGGCGTGATCGAGCCGGAGCAGGCTGTGCGCGAAGCCGCCAGCGTGCTGGTGGACCAATTGTCGTCGTTTGCCGAGCTTAACGGCAGCGATAAACCAGTTGACGAGCACGGTATGCCGCAAGTCGATCCGGTGTTGTGCCTGCCGGTGGACGATCTCGAACTTACTGTGCGTTCGGCCAATTGCCTCAAGGCCGAAAACATCAATTACATCGGCGACCTGATTCAGCGCACCGAAACCGAGCTTCTCAAGACGCCGAACCTGGGACGCAAGTCGCTTAACGAAATCAAGGAAGTCCTCGCGACACGTGGACTTTCACTGGGGATGAAGCTGGAAAACTGGCCGCCTGCCGGTTTGAGCCGTCCATAACCAGAGCCACACGATAAAAAGGAAACAGATCATGCGCCACCGTCACGGCCTACGAAAACTGAACCGCACCAGCGCGCATCGCCTGGCGATGTTTCGCAACATGACCAATTCACTCTTTCTGCATGAAGCGATTCGTACGACCTTGCCCAAAGCGAAGGAACTGCGCCGCGTTGCTGAACGATTGATCACTCTCGGCAAAACGCCGACGCTGGCGAACCGCCGTTTGGCTTTCGCTCGCCTGCGTGACCGGGCGATGGTGACCAAACTCTTTAACGAGTTGGGGCCGCGTTATCAGGCGCGCCCGGGCGGTTATCTGCGGATTTTGAAATTTGGCTTCCGTCAGGGCGACGCTGCGCCGATGGCGCTCGTCGAACTCGTTGACCGGCCGCAGGCGCAGGAAAGCGCTGAAAGCAAAGAAGCTGCGGCGTAATATTTTTGCTTTGAAGCAAGACTTATAAAAAGGCGCGAGACATCGCGCCTTTTTTGCAAGCAGCGATTTAACCGCGAAAAACACGAAAGCGTGCGACTTGGGCAGAGCTGCAGATTCTTCTTCGCGCCTTTGCCGCTTCGCGTGAGACTCAAAGCTTCTTTTCCTTCAAGGGGAAGGTCGGGGTGGCGTTATGTGGAATTTTGTGACTCCGCTTTGCTTCGCGTAAAATATCCCATTCTTTACCGCGTCTTCGCGCAAGATTTATTCTTTGTGCTCATTGCGGATAATTTTTCCGTATCTTCGCGCACGTTCAGCTCAGCGGTTGAAAATCAGCGCAATCCCGGCGATGGCAATTGCGGCGCCAACCCAGGCCGTTAACGACGGCCGCTCGCGGGTGCGCAGCCATAGCAGCGGCAGAATCATGATTGGCGTTGTTGATGACAATGTTGCCACCAACCCCGTTTTGCCGTGGGCCAATGCGAAAAGCAGGGTGGTCATGCCGATCACCATGCCGCAAACGCCGCTGGCGGTGCTCTGCAGGAACAGACGCGGCGTAATGCGAGCAGGTGAGCGCAATTTTGGGAGCAATCCAAGCAGCGTGAAAAACAGCACTGCCGTACTGACGCGCACTACCGAAGCGGCAATCGGATCGACGCCGGCCGCCATCACCGGCTTGGCGATCAGCGCGCCGACTGACTGGCAGAGGGCCGCGATCAGCGCAATGGCGACGCCGACGATCAGCGGGCCGTTGACACTTTCCCATTGGTGTTTTTGCCTGGCGCCGTGGCCGAATACAATGGCCAGTATCACGCCGATGAGAACCAACACAATGCCGCCGATGGCGATCAAACTCAAGCGCTCATCGAGCACCAGAAAACTCAGCACTGCCGTGATTGGCGCGTGAGCGGCGAAAAGAATGGAGTTGCGGCGCGGGCCGATACGTCGCAACGAGGTATAGAGTAACGAATCGCCGAGCAGAATGCCGATGAAACCGGACAGCGCCAGGGCGATGATGTGTTCACTGCTGAGCGTACGCCAACCACCGATGGCCAGCATCAGCAAGCACAGAATAACGAAGTTCGCCTGCATTCTGATGCGGTTGAAAGTGAAAGAGCCCAATTGCTGGACGGGGTACACCGCTAATAAGCCGCTGAACGCCCAAAAGAAGGCGGTGGCCAAGGCGGCGATGCTGGAGATGTCCATGAGGCGAAAGAAAAGATCGTGCGGGCGTTGCCTTCGCCCATTGTACCGCGCTGGCGCGGCCTTGCGCTGTTGTTGTCTGGCACTGTCAGGGAATATGGCGCGCACGCTCCACCGCGCTGGAGAGAATGGCTGAGGCGGGAGGGGCAAGCATTTCAAAAACTTACGCAGTTCACTATACTGTTCGCAACTTTGACTCCAATCTCCATCATGTCCGACCCCTCGCCCGATGGCGCCCCGTTCTTTGCGGGGCAATACACCAAACAAGAGGTACGTCGTCGCGTGTTGGCGCTGCGCGACAGCTTACCGTCGGATGTGCACGCGGTTTATTCACGTCGTATCGCGCAAGGAATCGCCGCGTTGCCGTCATTCGCCGCTGCTCACACGGTGTTGTTATTTTATCCGTTCGGCAGCGAGTGGATGTCGGCGTTGCTGGTGCAAGAAGCGCTGCAATGCGGGAAAACGGTGGCGTTGCCGCGGGTATTGTTGTCGCAGGGGGCTCGGCAGATGGCGCTGCAAGCAATCGAAGACATCGCCCGCGACACGGTGCCAGGATTCCGAGGGATTCTCGAGCCGTTACCAGAGCGCCCCCTCGTTTCTCCAGAAACGATCGACTGGGTTTTGACGCCGGGCGTCGCGTTTACGCGGAGCGGCGATCGTCTCGGATACGGCGGCGGCTTTTACGATCGGTTGCTGGCGCACATGCCTTCGCATGTTCCGCGTGTCGCCGGTGCGTTCGGTGTACAAATTATCGATACGTTGCCGACAGATGCCCACGATTGCCCGGTAGATGTTGTCTATACGGAGCGCCACGTGTTTCATCGCGCGCGGAGATAAGCCGGGGCCAGTGGCAGCAGTTGTTGTAATGTGGCACACTGTATCCGTAGCGTTCGGTCGCATGGGCGACCGTAAGTGTTATCATTTTCTTTAGCCGGAGATTTATCCGCTTCGGCCATGAGATGTCGCTACCTTGGGCACAACCCGTTTATTTCGAGGTCTCACATGACAACCGAACATGATTACGATCCCCAGGAAACCGAGGAATGGCTGGACGCGCTGGAGGGTGTTTTGCAACACGCCGGGCCGGTGCGTGCGCACTATCTGATTGAACAACTGATCGGAAAAGCTCGCCTCGAAGGCGTCAACCTGCCATTCTCGGCCAATACCGAATACATCAATACAATTCCGCCTGATCGGCAGACGCCGATTCCTGGCGATCAGGAAATCGAGCATTGTATTCGTTCGTATGTACGCTGGAATGCGGCGGTGATGGTGTTGCGCGCCAACAAAGACACCAACGTCGGCGGCCACATCGCCAGTTTCGCTTCGGCGGCGACGCTTTATGAAGTCGGCTACAACCATTTCTGGCGCGGTGACGGCGATGCGCATGATGGTGATTTGACTTTTCTGCAGGGGCATTCTGCCCCCGGTGTTTACGCTCGCGCTTTTCTGCTCGGGCGGTTGACGGCAGAACAGTTGGACAATTATCGCCAAGAAGTCGATGGCAACGGTTTGTCGTCGTACCCGCACCCGTGGCTGATGCCGGAATTCTGGCAGTTTCCGACAGTGTCGATGGGGCTGGGGCCGCTGATGGCGATTTATCAGGCGCGTTTCCTGCGTTATCTTGAAGACCGCGGCTTTGGGAAACACCGTCACCGCAAGGTGTGGGCGTTTCTTGGCGACGGCGAGACCGATGAACCGGAGGCGCTCGGCGCTATCGGAATGGCCGGTCGCGAAAAACTCGACAATCTGATTTTTGTCGTCAACTGCAACCTGCAACGCCTCGATGGGCCGGTACGCGGCAACGGCAAAATCATTCAGGAGCTAGAGGCTGAATTTCGCGGCGCTGGCTGGAATGTCATCAAAGTGATTTGGGGCAGGTATTGGGATCCACTGCTGGCGCGTGACAAAAGCGGCGCGCTGAAGCGGCGGATGATGGAGTGTCTTGATGGCGATTATCAAACGTTTAAAGGGCGCAATGGCGCCTACGTGCGCGAGCATTTTTTCAACACCCCCGAATTGAAAGCGCTGATCGTCGGCATGAGCGACGACGACATCTGGCAATTGAATCGTGGTGGTCACGACCCGCACAAAGTTTATCCGGCTTACAAGGAGGCCAGTGAACATCAGGGGCAGCCCACAGTGATTCTCGCCAAAACGATCAAGGGTTACGGCATGGGCGAGTCAGGCGAGGCCGCCAACATTGCGCATCAGGCGAAGAAGATGACCTTCGATTCGCTGAAACGGTTTCGCGACCGCTTCAAGTTGCCGCTGACCGATGAGCAAGTCGAAAAACTCGAATACATTTCATTCGCGCCGGATTCTGTTGAATACCGCTATATGCAAGAACGCCGGCAAGCTCTGGGCGGCTACCAGCCGGGACGGCAGATGCGCGCCGAATCGTTGCCAGCCCCAAAGCTGGAGGCTTTTGAGCGTTTTCTGAAGAGCACTGAAACGCGCGAAATTTCGACGACGATGGCGTTCGTGCAGATTCTGCAAATGTTGTTGCGTGATCCCCATCTCGGCAAACGTGTCGTGCCGATCATCCCCGATGAATCGCGCACTTTCGGGATGGAGGGACTGTTTCGCCAGATCGGCATCTGGTCACAGGTCGGCCAGCTTTATACACCGGAAGACGTCGATCAGTTGATGTTTTACAAAGAGGCGAAGAACGGCCAGGTGTTGCAAGAAGGCATCAACGAAGCGGGTGGTATGGCTGACTGGATCGCTGCTGCGACATCGTACTCCGTGCATGGCGT
This sequence comes from Pseudomonadota bacterium, assembly GCA_009786025.1. Lineage (GTDB taxonomy): Bacteria > Pseudomonadota > Gammaproteobacteria > Burkholderiales > Casimicrobiaceae > UBA931. The sequence goes on from WQUA01000025.1 coordinate 18,431, forward strand.
GCCGATGATCCCATTTTACATTTACTACTCGATGTTCGGCTTTCAACGTGTCGGCGACTTGGCTTGGGCTGCCGGCGACCAGCGCGCGCGCGGTTTTCTGCTAGGCGGCACGGCCGGGCGCACGACATTGAACGGCGAAGGTTTGCAACATGAAGACGGTCATTCACATCTGTTGTCGGCGACAATTCCGAATTGCGTCAGCTACGACCCAACGTTCTCGTATGAAGTGGCGGTGATTCTGCAGGATGGTTTGCGCCGGATGTTTGCCGAGCAGGAAGATGTGTTTTACTACATCACGCTGATGAATGAGAATTACGTACATCCCGAAATGCCGAAAGGTGCGGAGGCCGATATTCCGAAAGGCATGTACCGGTTCAGCGCTGAAGAAAAAACCGCCACGAAGAAAAACGTCCCGCACGTTCAGCTTTTGGGCTCCGGAACGATCTTTCGTGAAGCGATTGCCGCCGCTGATTTACTGCGCGACGATTGGGGCGTAGTCGCAACACTGTGGAGTTGCCCGAGTTTCACCGAACTGGAACGCGAAGGGCGCAAATTTGAGCGCGATCACTTGCTGCATCCGACGGCCACGCGCAAAGTGCCGCATGTCGAAAAATGTCTGCGAGACACTCAGGGGCCGATTATTGCCGCGACCGATTACAACCGCGCGTTCGCTGAGCAAATTCGCCCGTATTTGCCGGTCGGCCGGCGCTACGTTACGCTTGGTACGGACGGCTTCGGTCGCTCCGACACCCGTGAAAAGCTGCGCCATTTCTTTGAAGTGGATCGCCACTGGATGACTGTTGCCGCACTGAAGGCGCTGGCTGACGACGGCGCGCTACCGGTGGCGCGCGTTACGGAGGCGTTGAAAAAATACGCACTCGATACGAAAAAACCAGCACCATGGACGGTTTGATCCTTTACATACAAGCCCTTGCTGCCCGGCCTTAGATTTTTACAGGTGAATTTTATGAACACCATCGACATCAAACTTCCCGATATCGGCGGTTTTAAAGACGTTCCGGTGATAGAGATTCTCGTTGCTGTCGGCGATGTCATCAAAAAAGACACGCCGCTTGTTACGCTCGAATCAGACAAGGCAACAATGGAAGTGCCGTCGCCGCACGCCGGAACGGTGCGGGAATTGAAAATTCAGGTGGGAGATATTGTCAACGAAGGGCAGGTTCTGTTGACGCTTGATACTGCCGCCGACGGCTTGGAAAAAGTGATGAAGAAGTCGGTGAAAGAAACAACCGTAGCGCCAACCACAGCGCCCGCCGTGAAAACGCCGGCGCCGGAGTCGAAAACAGAAAAGTCGATAACGGAAATTCCGAAGGGAGAAACGCCGAGAGCGAAAGCAGAGCGGGCGCTTTTCCCTGTCGCCCATGCTTCGCCGTCGGTGCGCCGTTTCGCGCGCGAGTTAGGCGTCGATCTGTCGCAGGTCAACGGCTCCGGTCCGAAGAAGCGTATCGTGCAGGAAGATGTCAAAGCGTTCGTCAAGAAAACGCTTGGGGAGGGTGGTAGCGCAACGGCGAGCAACGCGCCCGGCGGATTGCCGCCCTGGCCGAATATCGACTTCTCTCAATTCGGGGCAATCGAAGCTGCACCATTGCCGCGAATCAAAAAAATTTCCGGCGCCAATCTGGCGCGTAACTGGGCGATGGTTCCGCATGTCACACAGTTCGACAGCGCCGACATCACCGGGCTTGAGGCCTTGCGTGTTGCGCTCAACAAAGAGAACGGAAAAAGTGGCGTCAAAATAACGATACTGGCTTTTTTGATGAAAACATGCGCTGCTGCGCTGAAACGCTTTCCCGATTTCAATGCATCATTGCAGGGCGAAAATCTGATCCTCAAAAAATACTGTCACCTCGGCTTCGCGGCAGACACACCGAATGGCCTCGTTGTTCCGGTTATTCGGAATTGCGATCAGAAAACCGTCACCGAGCTCGCCGTCGAAATGGCAGAATTGGCGGCCAAAGCGCGCGTCAGCAAGTTGATGCCGGGTGAAATGCAGGGCGGCTGTTTTACCGTTTCGTCGCTGGGCGGTGTTGGCGGCACCGCCTTTACGCCGATCATCAACGCGCCGGAAGTGGCGATCCTCGGCGTTTCAAAGAGCGCGCAACAACCGGTGTGGGACGGCAACGCTTTCGTGCCGCGGCTGATGTTGCCGCTATCGTTGTCGTACGATCATCGGGTGATCGACGGTGCGCAGGCGGCGCGATTCATCACTTATCTGACGAGCCTTCTTGCCGACATGCGGCGTGTGTTGGTGTAGGGGCGAAGAATGATTCCGATCTATCAAACAGACAACCCCGTCGATTTTGCGCTGGCAGAGAGTTTGCTAACGTCCAACGGGATTCCTTACTTTGTACACAACCGCTACTTTGGCGGCCTGTATCCGGGAGCGACGATCGGTCTTCTTAACGCACAAATGATTATGGTTGCGGAAGAGTGTGCTGCCGAAGCCGAAAAAATATTGGCGGACTTTTTGAGAGGAACGCCGCTGGAAGAAAGCTAATTTTTTGCCAGACTCTTCCGCATAGCGTAACAAGATAAAAACCTGAAAAAGCAATGTTTTCCAATACGCCTTACTGCAATGGACGCCTTTAGCCGTGCTCCGCTTGGCAAGGCCAGCGCCTATGCCGAGCATTACGATGCGTCGCTACTTTTCCCGATCTCGCGCGCGGTCGGTCGCGCCGAACTCGGGATCCATTCTGGAGCTTCATTGCCGTTTTGCGGCGTCGATTTTTGGAACGTTTTTGAGCTGTCCTGGTTAGCGCCAGGAGGAAAACCATGTGTGGCGTTGGCGCGCTTTACCGTTCCGGCGGCATCGCCAAATATCATCGAATCAAAATCGCTTAAGCTGTATCTGAACAGTTTTAATCAGACCGTGTTTTTTTCGGTGGACGAAGTGCGTGATTGCCTGAAGCAAGATCTTTCTGCTACGGCGGGCGCGGCCGTGGGGGTTGAACTCGTTTTGCCGCAGCAATTTTCAGAGCAGCGTATCGCGTCTCTGGAAGGGTTTTGTGTTGATGCGTTGTCGGTGAATACCGACACTTATACACCGCACCCTGATTTTTTGTTTGCACGCACCGATGCGCTGACGATCACCGAAACGTTGACTTCGCATTTACTGAAATCGAATTGCCCGGTGACGGGGCAACCCGATTGGGGCAGTCTGCAAATCGCTTATACCGGACATCCGATCGATCATGAGGGATTGCTTAAATACATCATTTCGCTGCGCCGCCACAACGAGTTTCATGAATCGTGTGTTGAGCGCATCTTCATCGAGCTGATGCAGCGCTGTTTACCGCTGCGCTTGTCAGTGTACGCTCGCTATACCCGCCGCGGCGGAATCGACATCAACCCGTTCCGCGCCAGCCATGCCGATATGCCGTTACTGGAGAACGAACGGTTGGCAAGGCAGTAAATTAACCGTAAAAAACTTTTCTTAACGCCCTTGTGTGAAACTTCGCAATCAAAAAAGGACGGCATCGCCGCCCTTTTCTGTGTGCAGGAGCTTTCGCAGCGCCTGTTTGTCGTCACGCCGTTTGATTTTGTGCGTCTTGTCGTGCGCTCCCGCGTGGCGCTGCCGCGCCGCCAGCGCGAACGGGTTGCGGGGCACTAAAGTTTGTCCTTTCTTTTTCATAGGGCTCCTGTAGCGGTTTCATAAAACGGCCCGTATCACGAGGGCGTCCGGCATTGTCCGAGCGAACGGGGCGGGCGTCAATCATTACCGTACGCGCTGCGCCGCTAAATTTCTTTTTGCGGCGTTTTCGCAACAAACGGCGCGCCGTCCTGAAACATCTTCAGTTCGCCGGGCTGGAACGGCGTCCAGTGTTCGTCGCTGGTAAGCGGCGTGGTGGCGACGACAGCGACACGATCGGCGGGCGTGGTATGTTCGGCGAAATTCACGCTCAGGTCTTCATCGACCAGCCGCGCACGCGTGAATGGGTGTTGGCGGACGATATAACACAATGAGGTGGAGGCGTGCGCCCACAGCGCCTGGCCATTGGACAGCAGAAAGTTGAAGGTGCCGAAGCGCGCTGCTTGCGGTGTCAGTTCGGTCAGTGTGCGCGTGAGCTCTTCCATCGACGGCATGTCCGCATACGCCTCGGCCAGCTCCTGCATCAGCCAGCAAAAAGCACGTTCACTGTCGGTGCCGCCTACCGGGCAGAAACGGCCGCGCAGGGGCGGCGCGTAGTGTTTCAGGTCGCCGTTGTGCGCAAAGACCCAGTAGCGTCCCCAAAGCTCACGGACGAAGGGATGGTTGTTCTCCAGCGAAACTTCGCCGACGGTCGCTTTGCGGATATGCGAAATTACGTTCCGGCTCTTGATGGGGTAATGACGGATCAGCTCGGCGACGGGCGATTTGCAAGCGGCGCCGCTGTCAATGAACAGGCGCACGCCACGGCCTTCGAAAAAGGCGATACCCCAGCCATCAGCATGACGGTCGGTGCGCCCACCGCGCTGGACGAAACCGGAGAATGAGAAAGTGATGTCCGTCGGCGTATTGCAATTCATCCCCAGCAACTGGCACATAGTAGTATTACCTTGGAAAATTTACTTCCGAGTAGTTTAAGCGGGCATTAGCCGCTGCCGCAAGCACGGCTGTGGCTATGCCTGTTTTTCCGAATCTCCGGCAACAGGCAGTACTCGACGCGCGCAATAGACAAGCGTACCATTAAAAGCTGTCTCGTATTGTTCGTATTTTATTCCAAGGAGAATGCTATGGCGGCCAAGACAGGAACCGGGAGTCTTCGCAGAGGTAAGAAAAAAGTGGCGGGGGCAAAAAAAACGTCGTCCGGCGCATCTTCAAAAACGGCGCTTTCAAAGAAAAAGAAAGGAAACTCGCGCAGCGAGGAAGTACGCCGCACGCGTGAAGAGATGGTGCGCATCATCAAAGCAACCAGTCAGGCGCCGAAGGCGAAGGAAGTGGCTTCGGCGCCGCCGGGCACGCCGGAAGACAGCAGTACAGCGGCGCTGCCGTTGTCGTATCCGTACCGGACGCGGATGCGTCGCAATGAATACGAAAGGCTCAAGGCGGAGTTGCAGATCGAATTGCTGAAAGTGCAAAACTGGGTGAAGGGGGAGCAGCAACGCATTGCCTTGTTGTTTGAAGGGCGCGACGCTGCTGGCAAGGGTGGTACCATCAAGCGTTTCATGGAGCATCTCAATCCGCGCGGCGCGCGCGTCGTCGCGCTCGACAAACCGAGCAGCCTCGAACAACAGCAATGGTATTTTCAGCGCTACATTACCCATCTGCCGGCGGCTGGCGAAATCGTTTTTTTCGATCGCTCGTGGTACAACCGCGCGGGTGTCGAACGGGTGATGGGTTTTTGCACACCGAACCAGTATCTCGAATTCATGCGGCAAGCGCCGGAGCTTGAGCGGATGTGGGTCAACAGCGGCATCCGTTTGTTCAAATACTGGTTCTCAGTCAGCCGGGAAGAGCAATTGCGCCGTTTCATCTCGCGCCGTGACGACCCGCTGAAACACTGGAAACTGTCGCCGATCGACATTCAATCGCTTGACAAATGGGATGAATACACCGCAGCCAAAAACGCGATGTTTTTCCATACCGATACCGGCGACGCGCCCTGGGTCGTCATCAAGTCCGATGATAAAAAACGCGCTCGCATCAACTGCTTGCGTCACTTCCTCTACAACTTGCCGTATCCCGACAAAAATACGGACGTCGTCGTGCCGCCCGATCCGCTGCTGGTCGGCAGCGCTGCGGACATCAAGGAAGCGGCGGAGAATGGGGCGATTTAGGGGTAGAGGGCGGGGATTAGGTGTCAGAGTTTTTAGAGGCGGATTTCAAACCCGCCCTTTTGTCTTACGTGGAGGTGCGGAGAATCCTTGTGTCACATACAACATCTTCTTCCCAAATGTCGGGGCTCACAAGCCCACCTGACTTTGCGGGCTTGCGCACAGCAGGAGCGATTTGGTCATGGTTGGGGTTTTACAGAGGCAGGGTCAACAGATTCAGCTTTGTTCGGGCTGGATTGCTGGCATTGCGCCATCGCGGAGGGTGGAGATAAAGGGTAGTTTTGGCGCTCGCGGCTCCAGGAAGGATTTGCAACGGCAAAAGCCACCAGAAAACTTATCGCCCCGGTGACCATAAGCCAAGTGCCCTCGCGCACCGCTGCCTGACCTTCAAGCAACCGTGTTCTGAACCACGGCCGATAGCCGATCGGGACGTTGCGTTGCCGCCTACGCTCGCGCCAACCAAAGACTAACCCCCACACGCCAAAAATCACCATCACCATCACTACGAATACGTCTCTTGCCCAATAAATTTCGCTGCCCAAGCTATAACCACCCCAACCCGGCACGCACATCCGGTGGTTTGCGGCAATGACGATCCTGTAGGAGTTCGTGGTGAAGATAAAAGCTGCAAACAATACCAGATATAAAACCCTTTGCGCGCCCTCACCAAGTCCAAGCCGACCTTCGACGTAATCTGTCTCTTCTTGCGGTTGATTCTGCTGTTCCATACAGGTGTACACCCCATCAGATACCAAACCATAACCGTGCTGAGTCTTTCAGCGCCTCTTTCATCGCCACCAGCAAGCCTAGGCAAGCGAAGCGCCGTCCGGGAATCACATCCGGCGAGGAGCGCTGCCCAAACAATACTGGTGCTGATGATACTACATCGGAACGTGAGGTTGTTGAGCGCCACCGTCGTATGACTTGCTCAATGATGTTACAGATTTTTGCTTGCGCAAGGATAACCGAGTGCCGCACTGGGATGGAGCGAAGTGAAACCTCAGCTTCAGGCATCATGATAATGCTGCGTTAAAGTGTGTGAGCATCATAAATACAAACCTCGACTTGTCCATCTCGCTTATGAGCATATAAAATCAAAGTCAGATCACTATTAGCCTCATCAATGATAAATTCAACCTCAATTTTTTTGTCGACGCTTGACGGGGAGCGAGGATATATGTCAAGCAATCTCGAATGCTTCAAAATATAATCGATATCCGACACTCCAATTCGTGCCAGATCCTTTTCGTTTTGACAGTCACCACCCAAGTATTCCAGTATGGCGGTTTTTATGTCTCGTGATCTGCTTATTTCAAATGATTTCTCTGCTTCCAATAGGTCGAAACGATTCTTTGAAATTAAATCATATATCCTTATGATCTGGTAAAACATTTCTGAGGTGAGCCATCTTTCCATATTGTCATCTCCTTGTCGGGCTATTTCTGTTTCCGGTGCCGCGCTGGATGGAACGAAATGAAATCCCGGCGAATGAACTCATTCCTATCCAAACCCTTCCCTTGAAGGGGAGGGCTTCAAACCTCCGCCCACCTTCGGCGGGCACCCCCTTTCAAAGGGAGAGCTGGGATGGGGTTATGAATTCTGCGACTCCGCCTCGCTACGCGCAGAATGAAAGTTTTTTCTTTGCGCTCTTTGTGTTCTTTGCGGTTAGATTGTTTTTGCCGGGATTGCGCTGTGCTTCATTTCAGCCTACTTCCCTGGCTCCCGCCCCTTCGGCCATAACAACCACAACCGTCCCATTTCCCGCATCTTGCCGGCACGGTCTCCCGCTTCTTTGCCGGTGCCGTAAAAGAAGTCGGCGCGGATCGCGCCGCGAATCGCGCCACCGGTATCTTGCGCCATCGTCAGCCGTTGCAGCGGCGCACGGCTGTCAGGGTCGAGCGCGTCGAGGAAGAACGGCGCGCCGAGCGGCAGGAGGTTACGGTCGATGGCGATGGTGCGTTGCGCCAGTAACGGCACGCCCAACGCGCCTATCGGGCCGTCGATACGAGCGTCGAGCGAACCGGGCTCCGGCGGCGGCACTTCGCGAAAGAAAACGTAGCTCGGATTTTCGTCGAGCAGTGCGGGCAGGGCATCCGGGTGTTCCCGCCCCCAGGCTTTGATTGTCTGCATGGACAGGTTTTCGCGGGCGATATCGCCGCGCTGCACGAGAACGCCGCCGATGGCGCGGTAGGGATGGCCGTTTTGGTCGGCGTAACCGAGGCGGACGACGTGACCATCGGGCAGTTGCAAACGCCCCGACCCCTGAATGTGTAGGAAAAACGCATCTGTCGCATCATCGACGTAGAACAGCGGAGCCGCTTTAAGCGCGGGATTGCCGCGGTCGATTTCGGCGCGGGAGAAGTACGGCACTACTTTGTTGCCGACCAGACGCCCGCGCACACGTTTGCCTTCCAGTTCGGGATAGAGTGAAGCCAGCTCAACGATCAGCAAATCATCGGGGCGCGCGTACAGTGGGAAATGGTAACGCGCGTTCGGTGTGCGGTTGCCGGCGAGCAGCGGCTCGTAATAGCCGGTGATCAGGCCACGATCGGTCGTCGCGCCGTCGGCGCTGTTGGTATTACCGGCAAGGATTTGCCAGGCCTGAAAATGGCTCTCGAAAAAGACGCGAACGGCATCCGGGCGGCTGGAATCGACGGCTTCGGAAGCCTGGCACGGCGCTGCCCAGACGACTCGCTCAGCCTCTTTCTTGAGCAGGGCGCGGCAACTCATTTGCCAGGCCGGCCACGCGTCGGCAAGCGCGTCCTGTGACCATCCCGGCAGCGCTGACCAGGCGGCGGGCTGATAGCGCAACGGCGGCGCCGGTGGTGTGGTGCAGCCGCTTAAACCGCCGATCAAAATAATGACGCTAGCCAGGGGGAGAAAGAAGCGTTGGAAAAAACACCGGGGGAAACGCTGAAAAAACCGCAAAAATCGCTTCACAAACCACCTTTTTTACTATAACCATTGCCGTGCGTCGAAGTATAAGCGAAGATAACGCTGTGTTGAGCCAGCCTGTGCAGCTTTTAGAGCATGAATAATTACCTGTTCGGTGTTTTTCTTTACAACTCGACCGTCCCCTTTCCCGCCTCTCTCCGGCCAGAGGGAGAGGGGGGATGTTTATGGAGAGGGCTATAAAATCACCTTTAACACGCATCAGGCAACCCATGAAATACCGAATCGCTCCTTCTCTTCTCTCCGCCGATTTTGCCCGTCTGGGCGAAGAGGTGCGCGACGTTATCGCCGCTGGCGCGGACTTCATCCACTTCGACGTGATGGACAATCATTATGTGCCGAACCTGACGGTCGGCCCGCTGGTGTGTCAGGCGATCAAGCCGTATGCGACAGTGCCGATCGACGTGCATTTGATGGTGCAGCCGGTCGATGCGCTGGTTGGTGAATTCGCCAAAGCGGGTGCGACCTACATCAGTTTTCACCCCGAAGCGTCGCAGCATGTGGATCGTACGATTGCGCTGATTCGGGAATGCGGTTGCAAGCCGGGGTTGGCGTTGAATCCGGCGACGCCGCTGGATTGTCTCGACTGGGCGCTTGATCACATTGATCTGGTGTTGCTGATGTCGGTCAATCCCGGTTTTGGCGGGCAGGCGTTCATCCCGCACACGCTCGACAAGTTGCGGCAGGCGCGGACGCGGATCGACGCGGCGCAGCAACGCACGGGGCGCGAGATTTTGCTGGAAGTCGATGGCGGCGTGAAGGCAGACAATATCGCCGCTATTGCCAGGGCGGGCGCGGATACATTTGTTGCGGGTAGCGCCGTTTTTTCCGGTGGGGATTATGTGAAGACGATGGGGGCGTTGCGCAGTCAGGTATCAGGGGTCAGGGATCAGAGATCAGAGATCAGAGATCAGAGGTCAGAGCGCGGGTCGGAGTAAGCATAGAGTGCCCCAGCACCGCCCACTTTTCTATACACTCGTGTTCGTTCGCGTGATGTTTTATCAAGATTTGACACCCCCTTCCGCAAGCGGGAGAGGGGGAATGAAAGCCCTCCCCTTGAAGAGGAGGGTTGGGGTGGGGATGGGGTTTCTGATTTCTGATTCTTGATTCCTGAACACTATGTCCGTTGCCGTATCTTCACCTCTTGCCGCCCTGAATACGCTCGCTGTGTCGCAGCGCTGGCCAGTGCTTTTTATTCATCACGGTTGGGGCGGCGGCATCGCCCGCCATATCAAAGACCTTGAGCGGTTGCTGAGCGATCACTGTGAGGTCGTTCATCTGACGCCGGAGAAACCGGGGACTTTCAGTCCGCGAGTACGGGTCAAATGGCAACGCGGGGATGATGGTCTCGACGGCATTTTTACGCTGCCGCAGGAGATGCCGCAGCTTGTTGAGGCGCTCAGGGCGATAGGTATTGTCCGTGTTCATCTGCACCACATTCATGCGCTGCCGCAGGATGTGTTGACGCTGCCGCAGGCGCTGGCGGCGCCGCTCGATGTGACGCTGCACGATTATTTCGTGCTTGGTAGCCAATACCATCTTGCCGACCATCGCGGCCGTTTTGGCGGTGAGCCGCAAGCTGAAAGTCCTCCCCTTCAAGGGGAGGGCTGGGATGGGGATTCGGCTTTCCCCTCTCTTCTGGTCCCAGCCCCCTTTTCAAAGGAGGTGTCGGCGAAGCCGACGGGGATTTGTTTCCCGCAAGGGGAAAGGGGAACTGACGATACCGAATGGCGGGCGCGGTTCGGCGAAGTGCTGCGTTGTGCCGATCGCGTGATTGCGCCGTCGTATGACATCGCCGAGCGCGTTCATCGGATTCTGCCGGTGTTTACGCCGCGAATCTGGCCGCATCCCGAAGCGTTGACGCTGGCGCCGCCGCGCCTGCGCGTAGCGGTGCTCGGCGCGTTGTCGCCGGAAAAAGGTTTCAATCTCGTTTGTGCCTGCGCTCGCGATGCCGAAGAGCGAAAACTGCCGCTGTCGTTCCGCATCATCGGTACGACGGCGCAGCCGTTGCCGGAATTGCCGTTATCTCGGTTGTCGATGAGCGGCGAATACGATGAGGCCGATTTAACGGCGCTGCTCGCTGCCGAAAAGGCGGACGTATTTTTCTTCCCGGCGCAAGTTCCCGAATCATTTTGTTATGCGCTGACACCGGCGTTATTGAGCGGCGCGCCGATGGTAGCATCGGCGCTGGGGGCGCTGGCCGAGCGTTTGCGGGATACACCGCACGCTGTACTGTTGCCGTGGAGCAGCGAAGCGCCGGAGTGGAACGCGGCGCTGTGCCGGTTTGCCCCCGATATTTCAACCGCGCCCGCTTCCTGCAACACGGAAGAAATGTACCGCCGGCACTATCTCGAAGCATTGCCATCAGGGACGCGGCCGACGCGCGAGATAGCCATCACAGATGGTGTTTGGCCGGAGTTGGCGGCGGAGGAAGAAAGCGGCGATGTGCGCTCCGACACGAAGTCGTTGTTCGATTTGTACTACGCCGGGGTTGGTTGCGGTCGCAAGGAAGCGAAAGAACAGTTGCAGCGCCGTTTGAAAGCGTTGCGCGATGCGCCACCTCCGCCCCCGCCGCCATTGCCTGCGCCGGATTGGTGGCTCGCTTGGCTGGAGCAGAAAGAGAAGGCGCAGAAAAAAGCATTGCGCGCGATGCGGATGACGCGCACGGCTGTGTCGATTTACCGCACTGCCGGGCTGCGGGCGGTGGTTACACGCAGCTATGAAAAACTTTTTGTTCGCCGCCGCATTGCCCGGGTACCGCCGTTCGAGCTGAAAACGCAGGAAACCCGGGTGACGCCGTTGATTGTCGCGGCGTCGACGACGCCACGGGTATCAATCCTGATTCCCGCATACGGCGAGCCGCTGGCGACGTTCAGTTGCATCAAAAGTGTTCATGAACACACGCACGGCATTGCTTACGAAGTGCTGGTGCTCGACGATGCTTCGCCCGAATCGTTGCAGGAACAGCTTGCTGGTGTCGAGGGTGTGCGGTTCATCCGCCAGCCGAAAAATCTCGGCTTTCTCAAGAATTGCAATGCCGGCGCGAAAGAAGCGTGCGGCGAGATTCTGGTTTTTCTCAACAACGACACGCTGGTGACCAACGACTGGCTGATCGCGCTGGTCGATACGCTCGAACAAGCGCTCGATGCCGGGCTGGTCGGCGCGCAACTGTGCTATCCCGATGGGCAATTGCAGGAGGCGGGCGGCATCGTTTTCCGCGATGGATCAGCCTGGAATTACGGGCGAAATGACGATCCGAATCAGCCCGAATTTCATTACAGCCGCGACGTTGATTACTGCTCAGGCGCCTGCATCGCGCTTTCCCGGAAGTTGTGGGAACAACTGGGTGGTTTCGACGAGCGCTTCGCGCCCGCGTACTATGAAGATACCGATCTGGCTTTTCAGGTGCGCGCCGTCGGCAAGCGGGTGCTGTATCAGCCGCAGGCAAGGGTAATTCACTTCGAGGGGCAGACCTCGGGCACCGACGAAACGCAGGGCGTCAAGCGCTATCAGGTGATCAATCAGCAGGCGTTTTTCGACAAGTGGCGGGCTGTGCTGGCGCGACACCCCGAACGCTACAGCGATATTCGTCGCGCTGCCGAGCACGGCATTCACACCCGTATCCTGGTGCTCGACGCCTGTATGCTGACGCCCGACCGCGACTCAGGGTCGCTGCGTATGTGGCATCTCCTGCACCTGCTGGCGCAGCCCGGCCGCAAGGTGACGTTCGCTGCTGCTTCGCTCGAATACCGCGAGCCTTACGTCGGGCGGTTACAGGCAGATGGTATCGAGGTGCTTCATCTGCCGTACTTCAATGCTGTTGAAACGATTTTGCAGTCGCGTGGCAGCGAGATCGACGTGGTTGTGTTGTCGCGCCTCGAGGTGGCGGCGCAATGGCTGGCGGCGGTACGCAAGTGGGCGCCGCAGGCGTTCGTGGTTTACGACACGGTGGATTTGCACTTCCTGCGCACCGAGCGCGAGGCCGAAGTGCAAAACAGCACAACGTCCCGTGCCCAATCGGAAGCCCAGAGAAAGCAGGAATTGCGGTTGATCCGCGCCGCCGACCGCGCCTGGGTGGTGTCGCCAGTTGAGCGGGAACTGTTGGCGCCGCTGGTTCCCGATGCGAAGGTCGCCGTGCTGTCAAACATCCATGAGCCCAAACCCGTTGGCCGCGGCTTCGACGAACGCGTTGGAATCCTGTTCATCGGCAGCTTCCGTCACCCGCCCAACGTCGATGCGATGTTGTGGTACGGGCGCGAGGTGCTGCCCCATGTACGGCAGCTTTTGCCTGGCGTCGTTACCACCATCATCGGCGGCGATCTTCCAGCGCCGGTGAAAGCGCTGGCGGCGGACGACGTTATCGTCACCGGTTACATCGAGGACATTGAACCGTATTTTGCCGAAACCCGCGTGTCGATGGCGCCGCTGCGCTATGGCGCCGGCGTCAAGGGCAAAGTCAATCAAGCGATGAGTTATGGCGTGCCGGTAGTGGTGACGTCAATGGCCGCTGAGGGGATGCATCTGACGGACGGGTGCGATGCGCTGATTGCTGACGACGCGCATGCGTTCGCTGAAGCGATCGCGCGCGTTTATCAGGACGAGGTGTTGTGGAATCGGCTATCGTCGGCGGGGCGCGCCAACATTGAAGCTCATTTTTCGCGCGCAGTGGCGATGCAAGAGCTGGAAAAAACGCTGGAACTGGCGTGGAGAATATCCGGAAAGTAGCTCGGGCGACGCTTCTGCGACTCCTTGTCGAGCTGCCTTCCATGGAGGTTGTGCTTGGCGACCACGTTTCTTTAAAACCTTATTGGAGCCGTGGAAACAGGCAGAAAAAGAGGCCGCTTATCCCTCAAACACGCCGTTTGGCAGCAGGCACGGGCGCCGCAACCCCCATTTTCCTTCTCGTGAAATCCGCCATAACGCACTTTTTCCGGCTCAGGCATAAGAGGGCGAAGCAGTCCTTACGAAGGAGTTTTTGCCTCCGAAAACAGCGCTTTCTCCCTATGGAAACGGCCTGTTTTTTTTCTCATTCTTGCAACACTGTGCTTTTCCCTATGAAAAATCTACCGCCAATTGCTTTTTTTCTCTCGAAAATGCGGTATAGTCGCCGCGATGAGATGGGGAAAGCCCATAGACAGGAGGGTCCATCTCAGAACGATCGGTTTATCGACTAAAAGGAAGGAATACCCATGGCTAAAGCCAAGAAAACCACCAAGAAACCGGCCGCGAAGAAAGCGGTCAAGAAAATTGCAAAGAAGGCCGTCAAAAAAACGGCAGTGAAGAAAGTCGCGAAGAAGGCCGTCAAAAAAACGGCAGTGAAGAAGGTCGCGAAGAAGGCCGTGAAGAAAGTCGCGGCGAAAAAAGTCGCCAAGAAAGCGGTCAAGAAAGTCGCCAAGAAAGCAGCCAAGAAAGTTGCTAAAAAAGCCGCCAAGAAACCGGCGGTCAAACGTAAACCCAATCCGGCGTTCATGCGCCCGCTGACTCCGTCGGCGGCACTGGCCGAAGTTGTCGGTGCGGCACCGTTGCCGCGCACGGAAGTCACCAAGAAAGTTTGGGAGTACATCAAAAAGAACAAACTGCAAGACGTCGTCAACAAGCGGATGATTAACGCCGATGAGAAACTGAAGAACGTCTTTGGCGGCAAGACCAAAGTGTCGATGTTCGAAATGACCAAGTTGATTTCGAACAATCTGAAATAAGCGCTTTGATGTTTCTGCAAAAAGGCCGGCGATAGCCGGCCTTTTTTATCCGGGGTCGGGGGCAGCGACGCTTCTTTTCTCGTTGTCCCTGTGCAGGCGGGAATCTGGCTCCGGATAAAGGGGCGCCCATCTCTACCCTAACCCACCTCATGAAGGGAGATTTGAGCGAGCAGGCGAATCGGTTCCCCCAGGTTTGCCGGGCCTTGTTGCGTTTTCCGGAAAAGCAAGTTGCGCTCAGATGGGTTGCCGATCCTTCCGTCTAAAGGCAATATGCTTCACCAAGTTCTTAAAAAACATTCCGGGCGGCAGCGCGCAAAGGCAGAAGCTGGGGGGTATGTGGAAGCGCGGAGATAAGCGAGGGGCGGGGTGAGCCTCTTCCTTCAAAGAAAGGCAAACCCGTGTCAGCTTCGCTGACGCCCCCGCTTAAAAAAAGGGGCGGGAGCAGTGTTGCCCTGTGGCGCACGGGAGGGCTGAGGAAGGTTACCGGGCCAAAAATCATCGCCTCCGGATATTTATGGGGCGGTATGGCTGAGCTTGTTTTAGAAAACCTTCGAAACCTTTGCCGAAGTTGGTAAGGCTGTTTTAACGAGAACAAAATCATTCGCATAAGTTGTTTCAGCGCTATTGCTATTGGCCGACTGTCGGTGACGCCCGGTCGGAACAAATTTGTGTGAGGTGAGCTGTTGTTAGGGGGGCAGTGGGGGAACTTTTTCGCGTCGGCGTGGTCTCTTGATAGAGGTGCGGCGTTCGCGGTGTGACCCCGTGTTTGCTCTTATTCCATAACGATGGCGACAAAAAACTTTGGAATATGAGAACAGGGGGAGCGAAGACCAATGAGTGAACGTAAAATGGATCAGCAACTTGTTGTACGTGCGCAGCAGGGCGATAAAAACGCCTTCGGACTGCTGGTAGCGAAATACCAACGTCGGCTGGCGCGGCTGTTGGCGCGTTTGATACGCGACCCGGTAGAGGTGGAAGACGTGACTCAGGAAACTTTCATCAAAGCCTATCGGTCGTTATCGGGTTTTCGGGGTGACAGTGCGTTTTATACATGGCTTTATCGTATTGGGATCAACACGGCCAAAAACCATCTGGTATCATCCGGGCGGCGCGCTCAGATGTCGGCGCCTTTTACCGTGGAGGACGCCGAAGGTTTTGAGGGCATGGAGCAGAGGTGTGACGCGGTGACGCCCGAGAGCGAACTGATGGGCAAAGAGATTGCGCTGACGGTGAACCGCGCGGTGAACATACTGCCGCAGGAGTTGCGTTCTGCGGTATTGTTGAGGGAAATTGAAGGGTTGAGTTACGGGGAAATTGCCGAAGCGATGAATTGCCCGATCGGAACGGTGCGTTCGAGAATTTTCAGAGCGCGCGAGGCAATTGCGGCAGAATTGAAACCGCTGTTGAATACCGACGAGAATCGAAGATGGTAACGAGCCGTTTAACCGATGAGGTTAGGATGCGGGAAAAAATTTCGCAGTGGATGGACGGAGAGGGTGGCGAAGACGCCAGCCGATCTGTTTATATGGCGCTAAAAAGCGATGCCGGGCACGAGACCTGGGTTCTGTACCATCTCATCGGCGACGCTCTGCGCGATGGTGGGGGCGGCGCTCAATATGGTGTGCTATCGGCAGGGTTTACCGCGCGGGTGATGCAGGCGCTGGAAGCCGAAACGGCAGCACCGATGCTCCAGGAAACCGCTGCGCCACAAAAGACAACGCCTCCCGAAAAAAACACCGCTGGTGGCTGAGCCGTGTCGGCGTTGTCGCCCGGTTTTATCAATTGGTTTTACCGCTCGGCCTTACCAAAAGAGTGAAGAAAATCTTCTTTACAGGCAAGCGATGGCGCGTCTTCGAACGGGCCGATGACAGCGGTGTTTTCATCAAATGAAGCCAGGAAACGCGATGGTCATTGCGGCGAAGATACCAGTCATAGACTTTGGGCGGCATAAGCGCGGTGGAGGAAATGATCGAATGGCGGGCGACGGAAAAACGCCAAACGATACGTTACGCTTGATTGCACAAGGGCTCATCCGCAAATAGTATATTTGCGCTGTCAGCCCGCTTCGGCAGGCGCTCGATAAGTGTCATTTCAGATTTCCAGGAGGAGTTTCAAGATGTTGATTTCTTTCCGCAAGGCGAGAGATGTGGGGGCGTTGTGGTGTTGCGCCGCGTTTATGTTGCTGGCTGCTCCGGCGTCAAGCGCGCAGGTGACAGGGCTCCCCGATTTCACTGGCCTTTACGAAAAGCAGGGGCCGGCAGTGGTGTCAATTGACGTGCGCCAGAAGGCTCGCGGCTATCCGATGATGGGGATGTCAGAAGACGATCCGTTCTATGAATTTTTCCGGCGTTTCGGTATGCCGCAGCAGCCGCAGCGGCGCGGCGAGCCGGAAGGGCCGCAGGCGACGGGTTCAGGCTTCATTATTTCTCCTGATGGCTACGTTGTGACCAATGCGCATGTAATCGATGGTGCCGACGACGTCAAGGTCAAGTTGACCGACAAAAGCGAATACACGGCCAAGGTTATTGGCTCTGACCGCCGCACCGATGTGGCGTTGCTGAAAATTGACGTTGGCCATCCCTTGCCGGCGGTGACGATCGGTGATCCCGAAAAATTGAAAGTCGGCGAATGGGTGGTGGCGATCGGCAAACCGTTCGGTCTGGAAAACACGATGACCGCCGGTATCGTCAGCGCCAAAGGGCGCGATCTGCCGCAGGAAAATCTGGTGCCGTTTATTCAAACCGATGCGGCGATCAACCCTGGCAATTCTGGGGGCCCATTGTTCAATCTGAAAGGCGAGGTGGTGGGCATCAATTCGCTGATCTATTCGCGCAGCGGCGGCTATATGGGCTTGTCGTTTGCAATTCCGATCGACGTGGCAATGAACACCGTCAATCAGATCAAAACGAACGGTAAAGTAACGCGTGGTCGAATCGGCGTCGTCATTCAGGAAATCAGCAAGGATACCGCCGAAGCATTCGGATTGAAATCGGCCACCGGCGCTCTGGTCAACGCGGTCGAAAAAGACAGTCCGGCTGATAAAGCGGGCATCAAGCCCGGTGACATCATTCTGAAAGCCGATGGCCGCGAGGTACACAACAGAAGCGATTTGCCGCGCATCATTACAGCGCTACGGCCAGGTAGTAAAGCAGAGCTGACGTTATGGCGCGACGGCGCGACCAAAAACGTGACGGTGGCGATTGCCGAGAGCGAGGACGACAGCAGCGCGACGGTGCGCGGGCAGAGCGGTAAAAGCGGCGCGAAATCCAATTCGTTGGGATTGGCGCTGTCCGATCTGACGGCAGCCCAGAAAAAACAGCTTGAGATCAAAAACGGCGTACTCGTCGAAGACATTCGTGGCCGGATTCGCGGCGATCTTCAGCCTGGCGACGTCATCATCGCGGTGATTCAACGTGGAGCGGTGGTTGAAGCGAAGAGCGCGGCGCAACTTAACGGCGTGCTCGGCAAGCTCGATAAAAAAGCGCCGGTTACGTTGCAAATCCTGCGTGACGGTAATTACTTTTTCTCGACCATTCGGGCGGTCGAAGAGTAAGGACGGCAATTTGCCGCCCGCGCATTACACGTCGCCTCGTCGCAGCGGACTCAATACCCCTCCCCACCTCTTTTGAAAAGGTGGTCGGGGAGGGGGCATTTCTTTCGCTCTCTTCGCTGGTAAGAGGAAAGAAAACCCGGAAGGGGCAAAAAAACACACCCCTTCGCGGAGCCATGTGGACAGGCCATTGCCGTTACGCTCTGCGCCAGCGCGCCAGCACTACGCTGCCAAGCAGCAGCGTCAGCAGTAACAGTGCCCATTCGCGCAGCGCCGGAACAGGGGCCGCGT